>JAVEWL010000021.1:0-20759 GCA_034004565.1 FCB group bacterium
TGCCTTCACCAGTTCAGGATCCTTCCAAGACCCCAACGACTTGCCGTTATGCTCGGCGAAAAGCGTCCCGTCGCGATGCGCAACAAACCGCAGTTCATCCCCTTTCGGCAAATCGATTCGGAAAACCTCGCCCAACGCGTCACGCAAAGCCTTGTTGTTGTACCGTGCCTTGTCGAGCCCCTCTTCCCAAGCCGTCCGGAATTGATCCTTATCCACGTTATACGTGAACCGCAGCGAGAACGCCTTCAAGACCGGCTCGTTCATCCAATACCGAAGCAGCTCCTCAGCCCCATCATCCTCGGGCCAGGCCCCGGAATCGCCGTAATGGCCCACGGCGTAAATCTTGAACAGATACTTCGTGCGCACGTCCACCCCGGTACACACGACTTTTCCGCCCCCCACCTCGAGCATCGCCGGAAACGCGACCCCCGTGGACGGTTCCTTCACCACATCCGTCGCCGCGCCCAAGAGCGCCGCGCAAACCAGCACCAACACCATCCCTGTGCGCATCCGTTACTCCTCCAAAGCGCGTATTTTCTCAGATGACCGCGCATTTGGCAAGCCCTCTCGTGTTTGGGCTTTGGACCCCACCGCGTTATGATAGGTCACACGGCATTGGGAGTATCGAAATGGAATGCACGCGGCGAGAAGCCTTGTCTCTGATGAGCACCATGGCCAGCGGAGCCCTTGTAATGCGGACCGAACCCTTCATTGGACCCGGCGTGCCCGCGGCCCTGCCGCGCGAGGCGGACAACGTCCAAGCCCGGCGCGAAGCGCTCTATGCCCTGCTCGGCGATTTGCCCGAGCGCGGCCGGCCTGTGTCCGCAAAGCTTATCGAGACCGAGGAACGCGATGGCTACATCCTCGAACGCCTCGAACTCGACCTCAACGGCATCGAGCCCGCACCCGCCTACTTCGCCAAACCAAAAGATCTCAGTGCCCCCGCACCGTGCGTTCTCTTCAACCACTCCCACGGCGGCGGCTACGACATCGGCAAGAAGGAATTCATCGAAGGCCGCAGCTACCTCCAGCCCGAGCCCTACGCCAAGACCATCACGTCCCTCGGCTACACCGGGCTCTGCTTCGACACCTGGGTCTTCGGCGATCGGGCCCACACCCCCGAGCAGGACATGTTCAAGGCCATGCTCTGGCAGGGCAGCGTGCTGTGGGGCATGATGGTCTACGACAGCCTCAAGGCCGTCGACTACCTCCACACCCGGTCCGACGTTGATGCCCAACGCCTCGCCACGCTCGGCATCTCGATGGGCAGCACCATGGCCTGGTGGCTCGCCGCACTTGACGAACGCATCAAGGTCTGCGTCGACATCTGCTGCCTCACCGAAATGCACACCTTTCTCCGGAAAGGCGAAGTGAAGCGCCACGGCGTCTACTACTACGTGCCGGGCCTGTTGAAGCATTTCACCACGTCCGACATCAACGCCCTCATCGCCCCGCGTCCGCACCTCGGCCTTGCGGGTCTCCAGGATTCCCTGACCCCCGTCGAAGGTCTCGACATCATCGACGCGGCCATGAAAGAGGTTTACGCCGCCCAGGGCGCCCCCCAGAACTGGCAACTTCTGCGCTACGACGTGGCCCACCAGGAAACCCCCGAAGGCCGCCAGGAAATCATCAAGTTCCTGAAGGCAAACTTGTAGCGGCGCAAGCCGTTTTCTACGGCTGCGATCACGATTGAAACCGGTGCGGCGAGGGCTCATACTGCACGCACAACCAATACGTGGCCAGCCTGCCGCGCAGGGTCCGATTTTCAAAAAGGAGTCGTCTCGTGAGTACTACGACACGCTTCACCCGCCGTGCCCTTTGGGGCTTTGTTCCATTATTTGTTCTTGGCGCCGCGTGGGCGCTGGTCGGATGTCCGGGCGCCGCTCCCCAGTTTGCCGTTGAAACCACCAAGGATGTGGCTTACGGCGTGGGGCGCGTGGCCGCGGATGAAACCCCGGATGTCTACACGAACGAGAACCTGCTGCTCGATGTCTACGCCCCCATCGGAGTCGACGACGTGGAGAAGCCGGCATTGCTGCTGGTCCACGGCGGAAGCTTTTCCGACGGCAGTAAAGAGAAGGAAGAAATCGTCGAGTACGCCAACTACTTCGCGGCACGCGGGTTCGTGGCGTTCTCGATGGACTATCGGTTGACACGCGACAATCCGCCTGCCCCTTCGAGTTGGAACACCATCGGCCTCACGTCGGCGGCACACGCCGCAATGGTGGACGTGAAGGCGGCGGTACGCTTCATTCGCGCAAGTGCGGAAGTGTACGGGATCGACCCCGACAAGATTGCGCTGCTGGGCGAATCGGCCGGCGCCATCGCGGCGGTGCCGACGGCGATCGCGGACCAGGGCGAGTTCTCGCAGGACCGCGACGACCTGCCTATCCAACCGGAAAACCATCCGGGGGTGGCGGAGCAGGTGCAGACGTATATTCATTTCTGGGGCAATGCGGACCATGTGCTGCTGCAGGTCGACTCGAACGATCCGCCCGTGATGATTTGCCACGGCAAGGACGACGATCGGCTCGGCACACGCTTTGAGACATCGGAGCGCTTCGCCAGAATGCTGGACCTCTTCAATGTGCCCCATGTGTTTTACGAGGCGCGGCGCGAGGGGCATGGCGCGTGGGACTACCGCAACCGCGGACGCAACCTGAAGGTGTTGACGCTGCAGTTCCTCGAGGAACATCTGCTCGGGCAGAAGGCGTTGGAGGCGGGTGTGACGGAATAACCGTCGTGTGCGGACGTGGCCTGATGTAACCCCGAATTCCCTTTCGGGGGCTTTGGTTTTGGGGCAAACGCAGCGCAACGGAAGAAAAAGCAAAGACCCCGAATGGGAATTCGGGGTTACATAGTGACCTCGAGCGAATCGAGGGGGATGATCCCTTCGTGGGGGCGCAGGATCAGGGTGTGAAGGAAGCCCGTCAGGCCTTCCCGCGTGAAGCGGGGCGCGGACGGTTCGCCGGTTTCGGTGTGGAGGTCGAGGGTCTCCACCATTTCGCCGTCCAACCAGAGATCGGCCTTCCCGTATTGCGGACCGCGCGGCAACCACAGCGCGCAGCCGCTACCCTCGAAGTTCCACTTCGCCATCGCGCCGGTTTGCAGCGAGACGGCGCCGCGACCGTAGCGGAACGTGCTCGCATCGATTTCTTGCCAGGAGTCTTTGGCCGCGCCGGCGCCGAGGATGGCCTCGGTCCAGAGGATAGCGCACTTTGCGGGGCGGGTCTCGCCGGTTACGGTGAAATGCGATACTTCGAGATGCGTGGCGGGCTCGACCAGCAGCCCGATTGCGCCGGATTGGCCCGTGGAATCGCCCAGCCAGATCCCGTTGCCGTTCAGGAGGAGAGGGGTCTTCCCGTCCGCCGTCTTCATGATTCTGAGCTGCGACGGTCCCTCCGGCAGAGGGCCGGAGGCCAACTCTTCGCGTTTCCCATCCTGACCGACACGCACGCTGCGCCACACGGCGCCTTCGATCTCGATGCCGTTGTAGCGGGTGAGGGTCAAGGGATGCAGCTTTGCGCCGGACGCCGGCTTGTCTGGGCCGAGGGGGCCCTGGTAATCCCAGAACAGGGTGGCTTTCCCGCGTACGTTCAGTTCGGCCTCGACCTCAAAGGCATCGGCCGTGTGACGCAGCAGGGTAATGCTTGGACCTTCGTGTCCGGTCAGGACGAAGCGGTCGCGGAAGGGTTGGTTCCACGGACGCGAGGCGATGTTGATGGTGCCCATGCCTTCGGGATCGCGCGAGGGGAACATCACGTGGAATTGTTGCTCGCGATCGATGAATCCCGAGAAGGTCTGGCCCCAGATGCCGTAGTGTTCGTTGGACCGATCCTCGGCGTGCCAGATCGAGCCAAGGCGGGTGATTTCCCAGGCGGCGGGATCCGTGGCGCGCTCGAGCGGGGCCGAGAAGAGCACTTGGAAGTTGCGGTTCATGGCTACGGAGGTGGCGGGCGCGTAGACGCGTCCCTCGTGCGAGAAGGCCGGAAAGAACTCCATCAGGGGCGGGTGGTAGTAAGGTTCCTCGACGATTCGCACGTATACGGGCTCGGAGTAGGGTCCCTCCGGTTTGGGCGCGGTCATGGCGAACATCGCCCAACTGAAATTGGGACCGGAATCGTTCATGGCCAGCACCAGCCAGTCGTTGGCGCGCCGCACCAGCGTGGCCGCGTAACCCCGGCGGTACTTGCCGCGGAACGGAGGATGCTGACTGGTGCGGTAGACAGGCTCGGGTGTGGTGATGAAGGGTCCTTCGGGCCGTTCCGCGCGGGCATAGGCGATGCCGTTGTCGGCGCCGCCGGCGGGATTGGACGCGGTCTCCCAAGTGGTGTTGGCGGTGCACCAGTCGTAGATCATGTGATAGACGCCGTCTTCGTAGACGACCGACACGTCGGGGGCGTGACTGGCCGGCGAGGTGTCGCCGCGGAAGTAGAAGGGCTCCTGGGGCCACGCCCGTCCGACTCGCTCCCAATTGCCGCCGCGATTGGCCGAGCGATACACGTCACAGGTCATCTCGGCGCCGGGAATCATAGCGTAATTCTTCGGGTAAAGGCCGACATAAACGTACCAGTTGCCGCTTTGCGGATCCTCGAACAAAAAACCGTTCACGGGCCACTCGTAGGGCGGGGTGCCTTTCGTGATGGGGTTGTTGGGCGCGTGAACAAAGGAGTCAAAGGAGGGATCGCCCAGGACCGGGTGCCGGAGCCAATCGTCGACATGGACGGCCTGCGCGTAGTCAACCGTCTGCCCCATCACACTCGCCAGCACCGCAACCAGTGACAACATGGTAAGACCCCCTTCGAGTTAGGTTGCGTTAGCCTAACAACGGCCGCAAGAGAACGCAAAGATCGCAAAGAAAAGCGGGCGCCCGTTGGAGGGTACCCGCCTTTCTTTGCGATCTTTGCGTTCTTTTGCGGCTACTGAATCGATTCGAGCGGCTGCGTGTTGCCGCGCACAATTTCGCGTACGCCGCAGGGTGCGGCCCATTTTACGGCGTTGTGGATTACCTTGAGTACCTGCTCGTTGTAATACGTCGGATACGTCTCGTGGCCGGGGCGGAAGTAGAAGACCTTGCCGCGGCCGCGGTGCCAGCAGCAGCCGCTGCGGAACACTTCGCCGCCCTGGAACCAACTGACGAAGACCTGCTGGTCGGGTTGCGGAATGTCGAAGTGCTCGCCGTACATCTCTTCGTGCTCCAACTCGATGTACTCGGGAAGGCCGTCGACGATGGGGTGCGAGGGATCCACGACCCACAGGCGCTCCTTCTCACCGATCTCGCGCCATTTGAGCATGCAGCCGGTGCCCATGAGGCGGCGGAAGATCTTGGCGAGGTGGCCGGAATGCAGCACGATCAAGCCCATGCCGCGCTGAACGATGCGCTCCTGCAGGCGGTCGACGTTCTCGTCGCTGACCTGTTCGTGGACTTTGTGGCCCCACCAGGCAATAACGTCGGTGTTGTCGAGGATTTCGTCGGTGAGACCCTGGCCGGGATCGTCGAGCAGGGAGACGTGGACGGACGCGATGCCCGGCTGTTTGCGCAGGTAATCGGCGATGGGGGCGGCCAATCCTTCGGGATATACCGCGCGTACCTTCTCGTCGATCTTTTCGTGAACGCCTTCATTCCAAACCGTAACACGGATCCCGTCACTCATGTGGGCTTCCTTTCCATGCCGCATGCCAAAGTTAGGCGTATTCTAGGTATGAACGATGCACGGGTCAATGAAATACGGTTGGAATTGGGCTCAACTCGATGGGCGCATCTTTGATAAGAAAAGGCCTCGGAATTGGCACGTCGGCGCATGTTTGTCACGTCTGAGCAATCGATGATCGGGGTGTCGTAATAAAAACTATTCATATCTGACACACCTTCTCGCGCGCGCCTTGCACTCGACCCGCACATCCCGCACTCGATCCGGGAGTTCGTCAAATTAGTGGTACAAAACGGCATAGAAGAAACATGGCACAGTAGCTGCATATACATAGACACCCATACGAATAAGGGTTCTTAGGATTTACTGGTTACTAAGAGAGGTCGGTTTTCGATGAAAGAGCGTATGTTTAGCCTGCTGGGCGGGATGTTGGTAGTGGCCGTGACGTGGCTTTTGGCCCATCCGGTGATCTAATCCCCCGAGGCGCAACCGCCCCTGCGGTTGCCATCCAGTACTAGCGGTACAAAGAAAAGACCGCGGAATCGAGTTATCGATTCCGCGGTCTTCTTGTTGTGTTCAAGCGGCGGTTACGGCTTGGCTTCGCCCACCTTGTCGCGACGCTGCTTCAGTTCGCGCCAGGTGGTCATGATGATGCCCTTCTCCTCGATGGCCTTGCGGACGGCCGGGTCGACCACGCCCTTGGTGTCCTCGTAGCGCTTCGGGGCGGAGGGGGTGATCAAAGGGATCTCGTCCGTCGGGTCGGTGGCGTGGACGATGATCATGGTGATGCCGGGCTTGAGGCTGCTCAGCATTTCGACGAACTTCTCGCCCTTGCCTTCCTGCCAGTCGTAGCTGGCCGTGTGAAGGTCGTCGAGCACCGGCAAACCCTTGTCCCAGGCCATCTCGGCCAATTGCTTGATGGCGTCGATGGTTTCCGTGTCCTGCTCCTGCATGACGTGGGTGAGGTGGCCGGCCATGGCGAGCACCGGGATCTGCTTCTCGATGCCGACCTTGTAGTAGCGCTCGGCGAATTCCGGCGTGGCGAAGAGGGTGCCCATGTGGGAGTCGATGTGCGTCGGCTTGATGCCCATGCCTTCGAGCTTCTCGATCTGGGCGCGGATTTCGCGTTCGACCTCGTCGGGGGTGGCATTTTCGACCACCTGCTTGCCGTTGTCCCAGAGGTAGCCGTCCGGATCGCACAGGCCGGGCACGGCAGGCTTGCCGGCGACGGGTCCCCAGCGATAGAGGTCCCACTCGGAGTTCATGGTCAGATGGACGCCCGCGTCGACCTCGGGATGCTCCTTGACGTATTTGACGAACTCGGGCACCCAGGGGCAGGGCATCATGATGCTGGCGGAGGTGACCACGCCTTCCTCGATGGCGCGAATGGTGCCGAGGTTCGAGGCGTGGGACATGCCGGCGTCGTCCGAGTGAAACAGGACGACTCTGGCGTCGGCCGGCCAGCCGAGGCGTTCGGCGTAGGTGGGCTCGGCGCCGGCGGTCCAGGCCGCCGTGAGCAACACCGCCAGCAGGCAAAGGGACGCGAAACGAAGTCTCATTGAAGTTCTCCTAAAGATTCCCCATGAAGTGAAAAGAAAGCGTACAAGCTGTTGGTAAAGACCCGCGGATCCATGTTTGGGTTTCCGGGCCATTGGGGAGAATGGGTCCGGCTTCGCATCGGCCTAATGGGTCTGAGGGGAGACATGGGAAGTGTGAAGAGAGTTATAACTGGGCGGGTTCGGTGGCGAGGCGGGTCTTGCGCGCGTTCATGAGGGCGTCCAGGACGGCCACCCGCATCTTGGCGCCGCCGGGGGCGCCCGAGTAGGCGTCGAGGGCCTTGATGTCGAGGTTCTTGCCGACCCGGTGATAATAGAGCACCCAAACCGGGCGGTGGAAGAGGCGGACCTCTTCAACGGCGTCGATGATGGGCTTGTTGAACTGGCCGCGCTGGCGGAGGATGTATTGAAGGAGGCCTTTGCGGGCGGCGGCTTCCGCCTGCTCGGGGGTGACGCCGGGGGGGTAGGCGTCCTCACTTAGATCGCGGAGCTCGAGCTCGTGCACGTTGTCCATGAACATGGAATAACCCGCCAGCCCATCAACGGTGGTCCAGACGCGGCTTTCCTTGTCGCGCAGGTAGGCGTGGACGCACACCGCGTAGGCGGGCAGCCACAGGCGCTCGATAAAAGGCGGCACCCGGCTTGCCGGTTCGCCGGGTGCCGCAACACGGATATCCTTCAGCAGCAGGCCGTAGAGGTTCCTCAGCTTGCGCTGGTTGAACTTCTCTATGGCCTCCTGCGCGCTAACGCGGGGTGGAAGGCACAGCACAGTCACGCGGCCTACCTGTGACGCTTGAGCACGACGCCGCCATAGACCCATGCCGAGATGCCGATGCTGAGCAGGACGCAACTGCACACGAAGTTGACGGCTGCCGCACGCGGATTGGTCTGATAGGCGAAATACGTGCCGATCAGAACGGGCGTACCTACCGCGAGAATGAAATAGCTGATGGCCCTGTAGATTTCGCCATCGCGCGTGCCCATCTTCCGTACGCTTTGGGCTTCAAGTTCGGCCCGAGTCTGGACAGGCTCTTTTTCGTGCAGTTCACTTAACATGACGCTATACCTTATCTGAAGTAGAAGTACACGAGGACGTGAGGCAGCATGCAAACGACGGTCCAGAGGCGCAGGTCGGTATACCAGACCTTCTTGGTGCGGCCCTGGTTGACGTAGCTTTCCTTCATGACAACGCCCACCACGAGCATCGCCGTGATGAAAAGCGCGATCGCGCACACGGTGGCCCAGGGGTCGGTGGGAATCTTGTTAAGGAGCCTGTCGATCGGCAAGAACACCGGCTGCAAGATAGGCTGAAAGACCTTCTCGCAAAAGGCTGCAATTCTTTCTTCCATTATTAGCTAACCCTTTCCTGCAGCGCCGCCTGCGCGTTGGGGTCTTTGACGACCGAGCCCCATACCAACCCGCGCACCTTGTCGTCGGATTCCGGCTTGGTAAGCAGGCTGACCACGACCGTAACGACCAGGGCGAAAATGAAGGACCACCATGCCACGAAGAGGAAAGGATCCTCGGAGGGGAACAGCCCTGGGGTGTAGTTGAGGATGAAGCACGAGATCACGCCGAGCACCAGACCGGCCAGGCCGCCCCAGCCCGTCGCGCGGCGCCAGAGGATGCCCAGCAGCAAGATGGCCAGCACGGGCCCCTGGAACAGCGAGAGCACCGTCTGGATAAACACGTAAATCTGATCGGCGTTGCCAAGGGCCTCCGCGGAGAGTGCCGTCGAGAACACAAAGAAGACAGTCAAAATGCGGCCCACGATAAGAGCCGTCTTTTCCGTGAAGGGCGCCGCGCCGCTCCACTTGCGAATGAGACCCACCACGTCGGTGACGGCGATGGTCGTCACGGAGTTCAGCGTGGCCGAGATGTGCGACATCAGGGCGGCGAACAGGGCGGCAAACATCAGACCTCGCAGGCCCGCCGGCATGTAGATGCGAATGAGTTCCGGAACGGCGCGGTCGGCGCTATCCAGAGGCTCCGTGAGGAGCAGGATGGCGCAAAGGCCGGGGACGGCGACCATCAGCGGGATGAACACCTTCAGCAGGCCGCCGAAGAGCATGCCCGCCTTGGCGTCCCACTCGGTGCGCGCGCCCAGGGTGCGCTGCACGATGAGCTGGTTGCCGCTCATGTAGGCCACGGCCATGACGAGGGCGAGGCCGAACACGATGCCGGTCCAGGGGAAGGGTCCGACCGTGTCGTTGGGAAGCAGCAATGTGAAGTGGTCCTGGTACTGTGGGCCCATCGCGATGATGCGGTCATGGAGCGCGCCGATGCCGCCGACTTCCCACAGGCACAGCGCCAGCAGCCCGAGGCCGCCGACGTACATGACGATCAATTGCACCACGTCGGTGAACACCACGGCCGTCAGACCGCCGCCGAAGGTGTAGAAACCCGTGATGAGGGTTACGATCCAAAGGGTGTAGTAGGGGTTCCAGCCGAGGATGGTGTACATCAGCTTGTCGGCCGTGATCCACAGCATCACGGCGAGCATGACGAACTGGACGAAGACCCAGATGACGCCGTTGATGAACTGCACGGCGCCGTTGTAGCGGCGTCCGAGGAATTCGGGAATGGTGAACACCCCCGAACGCCAGAAGTAGGGAACGAACAGGAAGGCCGCGATCACCATCGCGGGCATCGAGCCCATCCAGTCGAAGTTGGCCGCCGAGATACCGTTTCGGTATGCGGCGCCGGCCACCGCGACGAAGTCCGTCGCGCCAATGTCGCTCACCACGATCGAGAAGCCGATGGCCCAGAACGGCAGTGCGCGGCCTGCAAGAAAGAAGTCGTCGGCGTTGCCCACGTACTTCGCGCAGTACGTGCCCAACACCAATGACCCAATCATGTAGACCACGACGATCGCGTAATCGATGAAATGTAGGCTGACGTATGGCTCTATTGCATCCATAGAATACCCCGCGCTCGGCGTCGGACTGCGCCACCTGCAACTTTTAATGCCCACCAAACCGGGCTACAGTATCAAATGCCGCCGCAGCGCGCAACCCCCCTGCTCCGAAAGGACTCAAAGAACCCAAAAAACAGCCGTGCCGGCTTCCCTTCTCGCCGAGGAAGAGAGGGAGCTTTTTGTGCATCAAGTCCATCCCGTCCATAATACCGCTCCCCAGGAGACGGTGAAAACACTGAACCGCAGGACTTACGCCGGTTTGCGACTGAATCCGCAGGCTTTTTCGCGGATTCAGGCGCAAAACGGCTCATCCCAAAGACGCGGATTCAATCGCAAACCGGTCTACCGGCCCAGGACTTCTTGCACCCGGAGACTCAAGGCTTCAGTGGAAATGGGCTTCTGTATAAAGTCGATGTCTTGCTCGAGGACGCCGTGAACGGCGATGATGTCGGCCGTGTATCCAGACATGTACAGGACTCTAAGGCAGGGAAGGCGCTCGGACAGGCGCGTGTAGAGTTCTTTTCCGTTCATCTCCGGCATCACCACGTCGGTGAGAAGCAGGTCGACGGTCACACCGTCCCGGTCGACAAGCTCAAGCGCCTGGACGGGGCTGCCGGTATCCCGGACGGCGTATCCGCAGGACTCGAGAATGGCGCGCACCAGCTTGCGCACCGCCTCGTTGTCCTCGACGAGGAGGATGGTCTCATCCCGCTTGCCGCGCGGGCGAAGGGCGGGCCGAGGCCCGGGAGGCGATGCGGGTTCGTTACTGCTGGGGAAGTAGGCTTTGCAGGTGGTGCCGGTGCCCGGTTCGCTATACATCCAGATGGCGCCGCCGTGCTGTTTGACGATGCCGTAGACGGTGGCAAGCCCCAGGCCGGTGCCACGTCCTTTGGTGGTGAAGAAGGGCTCGAAGACCTGCTTGAGGGTGTCCCGGTCCATTCCCATGCCGGTGTCGGACACGATGAGGCCGACATGCGGTCCGGACTGCGCACCGGGATGTGACTGGGCGAGGCTGGCTTCGTCCAAATCGACGTGGGTGGTTTCAATGACAATGGTGCCGCCGTCGGGCATGCTCTCTTGAGCGTTGACCGCAAGGTTCATAAGGATCTGCTCGACCTGGAGCCGGTCGGCGCGGATTCGTCCGGACTCGGGACTCAGGCGCAGTTCGATGGCAATGTTCTCCCGGATCGTCCGGCGGAGCACGTCCCGGAAATCGGACACGACCTGATTCAGATCGATAGCCTTGATTTCGAGCACCTGCTTTCGGCCGAAAGCGAGCAACTGTCGGGTAAGATCGCGGGCGTGCTGGGCGGCGCGGAGAATCTGCGTTAATTCCTCGCGGTGCCGGGCATCGGCCGACATGGTCTCTAGAATGAGCTCCGTGTATCCCAGAATGGGCGTGAGCGCATTGTTGAAGTCGTGAGCCACCCCGCCGGCGATTCGGCCGATGGATTCCATCTTCTGCGCCTGGCGCAATTGCTCTTCGAGCCGCTTCCGCTCCGAAGTGTCGCGGCCGAGCAGCAGCACCTCGCCCTGGGGAAGCGAGCTGACCCGTAATTCGACCGTCGCGGAGCTGCCGTCCTGCTGCCGAAACTCCGCCTCGGTGATATCGACACCCGGGGAAGGTGTGCCGTCGCTCCACTGCAGCACACGGCGGGCCGTGGCGGCATCCATCAGGTCCGCCACGTTGGCGCCCAGCAGCCCTTCACGGTCCCTTCCAACGAAGCGGCAGGCGCTGGCGTTGATCTCGACGACGGTGCCGTCACCCGAGAGGATCATGATGCCGTCCGAGGCGCCGTCGAACACGGCGCGGTATCGCTTCTCGGACATTTCTTCACGATGCTTGGCAAATAGGACTCGCTCATGCTGGCGTATCAGTTCCATCTTTCGAGCGCACATCTCGAAGAGGGCCAGATTGAGGGCGCCCACGGCGATGATGATGCCGACGTAGTAGCCCTGGTCGGCGAGCCCGAACATGAGGACGGCCGCGGGGTAATCCTTCATCTGTCCCAACGTAATGACAGCCTTGGTGATCTCGGACACGGCCAGCAGCGCGCCCGCAAGCAGGACTATGACACTCGCCACACGGGGGGCGCGGTGCACGCCGAAAATGACGAGCAGTGATCCCAGCAGAAAGCTCAGGGCCGCTCCAATACCAAAGACGGCGCGCATCACGTGGGCTTCGTCAAAGAGTTGCCCCGCAATGCGAGCTCCGAAAAAAGAAAAAAGGAAGACGGTCATGAGGAGAATCAGGATACGGCGTGTTCGGCGCAGGAGACGCCGCTCGGCAGAAACCACGGCTTCCCACCCCGAATAATCCGTGACAAGGGGACCCGCGCCCAACGCCGGCTCAAACCGTCTTGTGGTTGTCATGGTCTGCCTCTCCGGCGCCGACGCCTAACCGCCGCATCACGTATGAGGGATGCGATTGAACACGCGCCCCCTATGCTGATTATGAGCAAGAGCAGGGCGCTTGTCAAGAGATCACTGCTCGCGCGGCCGCTCAGCACGAGCCTCAAGACCGGATAATTCGAGCGCGCGAGCTTGGCGCTTGCCGAGCCGGGCGCGTACCGATCAGGCCACCTCTCTGTCTGGTGTTTTTCAGCCCACAGTGTTAGTATGGAAACGCTTAGACGCCGTCTCCCAGTATGGGTAGAGCCGTGGAAGAGGGCCGAAACCATGCCGACGTTGATCGGAGTCTGGCAAGAGCAGTTCAGCCGTTGAAGCACGGGCGGCCTGGCACCTCCGCCGGGGCTCTGTTTCAGCAGCCTTGTAAGAAGTTTAATGGAACCAAAGCGGCACGTTCTCAATTGCGCCCTCTCAACGTTGATGATGTGGGGCAAAGATGGGAGAATGGGGACCTTGCTGAGCAAGTTGCTCACTCGACGAGAGCAGTTGGTGCTGTTGGCTCTGGCGGGCGGACTGCTCGTGGGGAGCGTGACGCTGTATGCTTTCCGGAATAAGGCCGAGCCGGAGCTGGCGGAGGCTTTGACGTTTGCGCCGTCGCCGAGCCATTCCGTGGAAACGCCCCCCGTCCGGCCGCCCGAAGCGGTTGCCGAACCGGAAGCGCCCTTGGCCGCAACGGTCCCGCCGGTTGCCGAGCCGGTGGTGGCGGTATCGGTGCGTGGCGCGGTAACGCAGCCCGGTGTGTATGAATTTTCTCCGGGCGCGCGCGTCCAAGAGGCGGTGGATCGTGCGGGGGGGACGCTGGATACGGCGGACCTGAGCGACCTGAACTTGGCGGCGCGCTTGTTGGACGGCACCACGTTGACGGTGCCGGAGGCGCCCGAGGCCAACGGCCGCATCGCGGCGCGAAGTTGCAACGTGTGGCCGGACAACCCGCCCGAATACACCATTTCGGGATGGCGGAATTCGCCGGCCGCCTCGAGCCCCGCGGCGGCACCCGGCGCGGCGCCGGCCGAGCGGGCGGCAACCGGCTTGATGGATTTGAACACGGCAAGCGAAACGGAGTTGCAGTCGCTTCCGGGCATAGGCCCCAAGCTGGCCTCGCAAATCGTTCAGTACCGCGCGGAAACGCGGTTTGCGCGCGTGGAAGACTTGGAACAAGTGAGCGGAATCGGTCCGAAGAAGCTGGAGAGCATTCGACCGTTCGTGACGGTTCGATAAGGTCGGCCAAGGATTCGGCCGGCCGGTTTCCTCTTGAGACCTGCCGATAGGGGGTCAGGTTGGGTTCGGGGCAACGGCAACACCAGGAGGCCGGAAAACGCATGGCTGAAGAGCGGCTCAAAAAGGGTACCAGGCAGCAGGAGCCCGGCGTGGAAATGGATGCCGTCTGCGAGCGCTGCGGTACCGTCAATCCCGAAGAAACCCTGCTCTGCAAGAACTGCGGCAACAACTTGCGCGATCAGCGCGCCCGCCGCATGGCAACGGCTGAAATCTACGAGAACCTGGAGCCCACGCAAAGCAAGTTCCGGTTGTTGACCGGCCTGTTGCCGTTTCTCGGCCTGTTGATGATTGTCTGGACGGCAATGAACGTCGAGCGCATCGAGAACTGGCTGATTTCAACCCAGTCGCCCGAGCAGGAGTTCGGCGAGGAATATTTCGTGGGGGGGCAATCGGCGCCGTACGATGCGCTGCTGGCGGAAATGGAGAAGCATCCGGTCACCCGCGATCAAGCGAAACTTGCGATGTCGCAGACTGCGAATCCGGCGGAACTTGAAGGGCGATACGCCATCATGCAAAAAGCGTTCGGCGGAATTGAACTTGGCGGCCAGGCGCTCGTGGCCAAGCAAGACAATGGGTACATTTTCGTCGCGAACCTCGATAATGGCATGGAGATCCGCGGCACGGCCGATGTGGACAGCGGCGGCAAGCTCCAGGCCGAACGGATCGGCGCCCGCTTTGAAGGCAAATATGCGTCGGGCGCGGGGGCCGCGCAGCCGACGGGTGGCGTAGGGTACTCGATTTACGGCATTCTGGACCTGAGTAATGCGGTATTTGAGGCTACGGCGTATGCCGTGCCGCCGGACAAGAGCTGATTACGAGCGGGCCCGCGGCATCACCTTGAGCGATTACGGGACCCCCAAGCCGGTAACGTGGCTTGGGGGTGTTTTGCGTTTGGCCGCCGAGCACCACTCATGCGCGGCTGCCAAGCCTTGTGGGCGCCCTTCGCGGCGGCGCGACCCCATCGAGAATCCCCCCCGGCCATACGGCAGAGCTTGTCCCTCTTGTTGGCGGCGTGGTAGCATCGCGGCTCTTGTACGGATGAAGCGTATGCACCTCAACGCGGAGCGGGAAAAGTACTATGGCGGAAGAGAAAAAGGGCTTCTTTGGGCGCTTGCGCGAGCGGCTGGGCAAGACGCGCACCAGTCTTGTGGACAACGTGCGGCGCGTATTCTCCGGACGCCTGAAGATCGATGAGGATGTCTTCGCGGAACTCGAGGAGGTGCTCATCGGTGCCGATGTCGGCGTGGAAACCACCATGGACATCGTCGAGAAGATGCGCGCCGTCGCGCGGGAACGCCGCCTGGAAAAACCCGAGGAGTTGATGGAGGTCCTCAAGGCGGAGTTGACCGAGGCCTTGATGCCGGGCGACCACGAACTGCGATGGCAGGGCGGAGATGGGCCCTGCGTGACGCTGATCGTCGGCGTGAACGGCTCGGGCAAGACGACCACGGTCGGGAAATTGGCCGCGCACCTGAAGGCGCAGGGCAAGTCGGTAATAATGGGCGCGGCGGACACGTTTCGCGCCGCGGCCGTCGAGCAGTTGACGATCTGGAGCGAGCGCGCGGGGGTGCCGATCATCAAGCACAAAGAGGGAGCCGACCCGGCGGCCGTGGCGTTCGATACGGTGGATGCGGCGGTGTCGCGCCAGACGGACGTAGTGCTCATCGATACGGCGGGACGACTTCACACCAAGGTCAACCTCATGGAGGAGTTGAAGAAGATCCAGCGCGTGATCGCCAAACGTATTCCCGACGCGCCCCACGAGGTCCTGCTGGTGCTGGATTCCACCACGGGGCAGAACGCCCTCCAGCAGGCGAGGCAGTTCACGGAAGCGCTGAAGGTGACAGGCATTATCATGACCAAGCTCGACGGCACGGCCAAGGGCGGTATCGTCGTGGCGATTCAGCGGGAACTCGGAATTCCAATCAAGCTTATCGGCGTGGGCGAAAGCGTCGACGACCTGCAACCGTTCGACGCGCGCCAGTTTATCGACGCGTTGTTTTCGTAAGCGCACCTGGAGAAGCGGGAGAATGACCATGAAGAAGAACGTGCAGCCTTTGACCCGCCTGGCGGAGGGCGATGTGGCTCCGTATGTGTTCCTGTGCGGTGATCCGGGCCGCGTGCCCAGGATCGCGGCCGCCTGGACGAACGTCCGCGAAGTTTGCCGCACCCGCGAGTACCTCGCGATGTCGGGCGAGTACGACGGCGTACCCCTGACGGTCATCTCGACGGGGATCGGCGCGCCGTCGACGGCAATCGTGGTCGAGGAAGCCGCGAACCTGGGCGCGCGGGTGTTCATGCGCGTGGGCAACAGCGGCACCCTGGCGCAAAAGGTGGACATCGGCGATTATGTCATTACGACGGCCGCGGTGCGCGACGACGGCACCTCGAAGGGCTACGTGATCCCGGAGTATCCGGCCGCGGCGCATTACGAGGTCGTGAGCGCGCTGGTGAAGGCCGCGAAGACGACGGCGGCGCGCTGGCACGTGGGCGTGACGTGGTCGTTCGACGGGTTCTATTCGCGCAACAAAGTGGTCACGCCGGAGGGCGGCGTGGGCACAATGTCCCACGGCGGCTACAGCCAGAGCGGCATGAACAATCTGCTCGCGGATATGCAGCAGGCGGGTGTGCTGAACTGCGAGATGGAAGCGGGCACGATCCTGACCCTGGCGAGCCTGTTCGGCCTGAAAGCCGGCGCCATCTGCACGGTCTCGGATCGCACTCCCTGGCCCGGCCCCTCCGCCGATTCCCTCGACCTCGACAAGAACATGGACGGCTGCATCGAAATTGCCCTCGCCGCCATGCTCGACCTCGCGCGCAACGGCGGGTGAGATTGAGGAGAGGATTTCGCACCCCCAAGCCGGCTTTAGGACTTGGGGGTGTTTTCTTTTTGACAGGATAACAGGATTTTCAGGATGGACAGGATGGGGAAACCGCAAGATCACCACAAAGGCTCAAAGACTCAAAGTAGTGCAAGAGATTTTTGACAGGATTTGCAGGATTGGGAAAATGAAAAGCTCCTCATCCCTCCCATACTTCCCATAACTCTCATGTGAAGTATGGGAATCATGGGAGTCATGAGAGCTATGAGAAACTCTTCATCTTCCCGATCCTGTTCATCCTGAAAACCCTGTTATCCTGTCAAAAAACAACCCGCCAAGTCATGAAGTCCGCTCGGGGGTGCCACAGGGCATGTGGGAGTATCGGAGCATCCTCGGCGTCAAGATTACTCAAGGAAGTTCTTGTTCCTTGGGCGGATTGGGCTCGGAATTCTCCTCTTCTTCGAACGCTCTGAGGTATTTGAGCAAGCGCAGGTAGGCGTAACCGATGGGCATCATCACCACGAATAACGCAACGAAAGCGGCCACGCGCGTAAGTCCGGTGAGGCGCCATGCGTCGATAGTGTAGGCTCGGCCGAGGGCGAGGGCGATGACGCCGAGCGCGGCGAACCGATAGGGCTTGCCGCGGAAGGCGACGGCCGTGCCAAAAAGTGCGAAGGCCAGTGCGGCCCAGCTCACGGTGAGCCAGTGCTCTCGGATGGCGGGCACGCGGGCCAGCATGAGCACGAGCAGGGCCGTGGCCACGGCTACGCAGGCATTTCGCACTTCGCGGCGTGGCCAAAATTCCCGCTTCAGCACCGCCATGCCGGACAGGCGTTCGAGCAGTACGCAGTACGCGGCCAAGGCGGTGTAGGTCAGCACCACTGCGGATGTGGGCAGGGCGGAAGCCTGCGGCATGTATGTGCGAATAACGATGAGTAGGGATGCGAGCGCCGCCGCGGCCAGCGATGCCACTCCTCCGGGAACGGAACGGAAGGCCAAGCCGTAGCCGAGGTAGGCGTAGGCGCCGAGGGCCAACGTGAAGTAGGCCCAGTCTTCGGGAATGTCGCGAAAGGCCGCATGGAGCAGCGCGAGCCACGACAACGCCAGTAGCGCCCAGTCGAAGCCGATCATGCGCATGCGCCGGATGAAGTTCTTGTAGAACCGATCGAGCGGCAGGGGCAACAGGAGCAGGGTCCAAGTGGCGCCGCGCCAGAAAGGTGAGATTTCGTCTGTCAGATCCCGCGTGTCTGCGACTACGCACAAGGCCCAGAAGAGCAGCGCGGTGGAAACCATCGCCAGCGCGCGTGGGTGTAGCCACTGCGCGACGATCGCCAGGATGACCCCCGAGGCGATCAGGGCAACCGCGCCGTCGGCCTGCGGAAACTGCCGCACGAGGACGAGCCCCAACAACCAACCTGGCACCGCGTAGAGAAAATACGGACTTGCCTGGGTGCGGTGGTAAAGAAGCCCCTGTCGACTGCCTCCAAGGATCTTTTCGGAGAAGATGGCCGTGAGAGCGAGGGCCTGGAGCGCGACGGTCGCCACGGGCACGGAGGCGCCCCGCCGGCCTGTGACCGGCACCGTGAATTCGCGCGTTCCAATGACGGCGGCCACGGCGACGAACGACACGGCGATCAGCCCGAATGGTCTCGACCCGAGCCAGGCCGTGATGGCGGTGAGGACGAGGGCGGGCAGGGCCATGGCCAGCGTGCGGTAGCCGGGCTCGGTGAGTTTCCAGACCGCGAACAGGTAGAACAGGAACGCCGCAATGGCGTAGGCGTAGGGAAAGACAAGGCCTTCGAGAGGGCGCCGCATTCCGGGATGGGAAGGCTCGCTGAGGAAGCCGAGGGACCAGAGCGAGTCGCGGGTCTCGGGGTCGAGGGTGTCGCCTCGCGGGGAGCGGCGGTCCCAATCGGTCCGTTGGTAGAGTTGCGAGGCGGCGAGGAACGCCATGACGGCCATGGCCGCCTCGACGGCACGGGGCCAGTAACCTTCCACGCCGAAGGAGATTTGTTCCATTCGCACGAAGGTGAGGAGGCCGTAGTAGAGCGCGACGGCGCCCACGGCTAGCGCGAGCACCCGTATGACGACAAGACCGGACCGGCGTGCCGACACGAGGAGCACCACCGTCTCGACCGACAGCCACGTGGCGAGGCGGCTGCCGCCGTAGCGCAGTCCCAGGCCCATGGTGGCGACGGCAATGCCCTTGGTGAGGTAGGTGTTGTAGAGCGGATCGCCCTTCCGCAGATGAAGGTAGCCGAGGCCGATTAATATCAGCACCAACGCATGGCTGAACAACAGCAGATCGCGGTGGTCCCGTGCAAAATCAAAGCCACCCACGCCGATGTACGCCAGGCCAAGAAACACGGCGGAGTTAAGGGTCACGTAGACCGAGCGGAACCACGTGGGAACGGTTTGACGCCGGACCTCCTCGCGGGCGAACAGCTCGGACAGGGCGAAGATGAGAAAGTGCGCAACGAGAAGCGACAGGCCAATTGCCAGTTCCTTTGGGGTATCTTCATTCAGATGGTGAACCATCCAGAGCGTCTGGTTCACGTAGCTGCCCACAAGGCCCACGGCGGCGACGTAGTACCAGCGGTTCCACAGGAGAAAGAACGCGGCGCCCGCGCTCAACAGCATGATCGCGAAGGCCGAGTTTGGCGCGGGACCGCTGAGGAGGATGGTCAGGTGGGCCAGCGCCACGACCATGTAGGCCATGCTCCGCGAACGGCGCCATTGGACCGCGACGGCCCAGGCCGCCACAACGAGCGTCAGCAAAGTCCACCCGACGTATTCGTTGTGGATAATTCGCGCGCCCTCGATGAAGTGCGCGGCGTAGGTTACGAAATAACTGAGGAGAAAACCGCCGCTATAGAGCACGCGCGCGTAATCGCGATGCTTCTTTTCGACAAAGTAGCCGGCGATGAACAATGCGGCGGCAACGGCGTACCCGATGGCCACGCGCACGAACGGGCCCCATTCCTTGAGCGCGTAGGCCAGGAAGAACACGGCGGCCGTCGCCAGTACCACGATGGCAATGCGGGGTCCCAGGTAAGAACCCAGATAGAGTTCCCAATCGCGCGCGGGCGCGGGCGGCTTTGGTTCCATGGACGCCCGGGGAGTCGCGGGCTCAAACCGTGGCGGAGGCGGCGGAATGTATGCGGGAGGTTGCACCCTCGGGGGCGGAGCCTGCTGTATGGGCGGCTCCGGCACGGGGGGCGGCGGAGGCGAAGTCAGAATAATCTCTCGCTCGGTTGGCGTCAGAGGCGCGGGTGAGGGCATCTGTGCGCTTTCCAACGCCTCGATGCGGCGCGCCAAATCGCCGGCGCGACGGAGCAGTTCTTGTACCTCTTTTCTCAGGGCGTGGAGCTCTGAGAAGGGGTCACCCGCCATGTTGGTCTTCCTCTCCCTCGTGAACCGCATTCAAGGATTTGGCGCTGCAGACGAAGAATAGTCTACGGGGGTGGACCGTGCAACTCCAACCCGCCGTTGACACACATAATCAGCGCACCAATTCGGAACGCAACGCTTAGAGGTAAGAGCATGCGCGCCATCAGTGTTTCACAACTTCGGCCGGGCCTGGTCCTGGGTCGTCCGCTCTTGGACGATCGGGGAAACATGCTGCTCAATCGCGGCGTCCGCTTGAGTGATAACTACATTAAATCATTACATACCAAGGGGTTCGAGGTAGTCTACATTCGCGACGAAGAAGCGGAAGTGGATGTGGAGCCGGAGGATGACCTGAGCCTCGCCACACGAGCCAAGGCCATCCAGGACCTGCGGGATACCTTTGAGTCCATCGGTAAGGAGGTAGACAAGCTCCGCAGCCAGTCTGTGGAAGACCTGAAAAGCGTCTGTTCGAGCGACAACATCAAGTCGTTGATCGGTAAGAGCGGCTTTATGGACCGCATCCTCAACTCGGTGACCAGCATCATCAACGAAGTGCTGGACCGGGCCAATCTGGCTGGGCTGGCCAGCATTCGGGTGTCGGATACGAAGCTCTACGACCATTCGGTGAACGTTTGCGTGGTGTCCGTGATGATCGGGCGCACACTGGATCTGCCCGACCGGCAGTTGCGCCAGTTGGCCGCGGGATGCCTCCTGCACGATATCGGCGAGGTATTTC
>JAVEWL010000522.1:0-4299 GCA_034004565.1 FCB group bacterium
TAAGGGGAGTTCTTCGCCCAACCAAGAACTCCCCTTACAAAGGGGAGCTACGGGGATGGCCGTTCCCGGAAATAGCGGATGAGCAAAGAAGGTTGCACTCGCTACGGGCAAGGCGCTCCGGTAAGATAGACGCGGTGGTCCAACAGAAGGAGCAAAGCCGTGCGCAAACTTACACCGTACCTGTTGCTGTCTCTTGCATTTTTGGTTATGGGCGATGTCCGGGCCGAAGAGCCGTCTCCGGGGGTGGGATTCAAGACGCACCGGATCGGCGACTACCGCGGGGAAGCCTGCGGAGCCGGGGATTTCAACAAGGATGGGAAGCTGGACATCGTGGCCCTGCCTTTCCTTTATCTTGCGCCGGAGTTCAAGGCGACGAAGATTTGCGAGATTGCCGGTGAAGTCGATAACGAGGGCAAGGGCTATCGCGACGATTTCATGAACGCGCCGTTTGACGTGGACGGCGACGGCTGGCTCGATGTGATTACGGTGACGTGGTTCGCGAAGAAGGCGGAGTGGCTTCGGAATCCCGGCGAGGCGGGCGGGCCGTGGCCGCGCGTGCTGATCGCGGAGGCGGGCAATTTCGAGGCGGGCAGCCTGTGCGACGTGGACGGCGACGGCAAGGTGGACGACATCCTCCCGGATACGCAGGACACGGCGTGGTACGAGCATCGCGACGGGGCTTTTATTAAGCACGTGGTGAGCGCGAAGCCGATGACCTGGGGCGTAGGCTGCGGCGATGTGAACGGCGACGGGCGTCCGGATATCGTGCGTCCGGAGGCCTGGTTCGAGGGCCCGGCGGATCCGAGTTCGCAGGAGTGGAAGGAGCATCCGCTCGACCTCGTCAACCGCGACAAGACGATCCCGGACGTGGCGAATATCCTCGTGCACGACGTGAACGGGGACGGACTTGCGGACCTGATCGCGAGCGCGGCGCACGACTACGGGATCTATTGGTACGAACAGGCGCGGCAGGACGGAGCCATCACGTTCAAGCGGCATCTGATAGACGATTCGTGGTCGCAGGTGCACAGCATGACGATGGCGGACCTGGACAACGACGGCGCGTTGGAACTGATCGCCGCAAAACGCTTCATGGCGCACAACGGGACGGACCCGGGCGAGATGGAGCCGCCGTGCGTGTATTGGTATGACCTGGCTCAGAAACCCGAAGTCGTCTGGACGCGCCATACGGTGAGCGAGAAGGAAGGGATTGGGTCCGGGCTGAACATTGCGACCGCGGACATCGACGGCGACGGGGATCAGGACATTGTTGTGACGGGGAAATGGGGCGGTCCGGCCTGGTTTGAGAATACGCTGAAGTAACCGGGCGGACGGTTCTGCCTTGAAGGGATAAACTCGCGAGGGTCGAAGACATGATGGGCAAGGAACAGGACAAGGTCACCAAGCCTCCCCGCTTCACCCTGCCGGAGGAGTTTCCCGGCGCAATCTGGTACGGCGAGGAAGAAGTCGCGGCCGCCACGCGCGTCATTCGCAACCGGTCGCCGTTCCGCTATTACGGCCCTCGCTGCGGGTTCGAAGTGAAGAGCTTCGAGCGGGAGTTCGCGCGTTTTCTTTCGAGCAAGCCGGGCGAGGCTTGGCCGGAGGAGAGCGAACTGCGCGTGACCGCGGTCAATTCGGGCACGGGCGCGCTGGAAGTGGCGCTGGACGCATTGGGAGTGGGCTGCGGCGATGAGGTGCTGGTGCAGGGCTTCATGTGGATCGCGACGATCTCGGCGATCGTGCGCAATCGCGCGATACCGGTGCTGGTGGATTCGGACGACACGCTCAACATGGACCCGGAGGCCATTCGCGCGCAGGTGACGCCGCGCACGAAGGTGATTATCCCGGTGCCGATGCTGGGCGGCTGCGCGCGGATTGGCGCAATCATGACCGTGGTGCGCGAGATTAACGCGGAACGCGCGGCGGAAGGCTTGCCGCCGGTGCGCGTGCTCGAGGATTGCGCGCAGTCGCTGGGAGCCCACGCGCGGGGCATCCCGGGTTCGGTGGCGCCGGAGGGGAAGGAGGATGTCTATCGCATTGGCGTGTTCGGCGATGTGAGCATCTTCAGCCTGCAGATCAACAAGAATATGACCGCGGGCGAAGGCGGCATGATTGTGACGCGCGACGCGGAGCTTGCGCGGCGCATCGAGGCGTTGCACAACGTCGGCTATGCCAAGGATGCCGAGCCCGCGCAAAACTGGTACGGCGATGTTCCGCTCGGCTGGGGACAGGGGCGGCGCATGACGGAATTGCAGGGCGCATTGGCACGGGTGCAGTTGACGAAGCTGGACTCGATCCTGGCGCACATGCGGAGCAGCCACGACCGCATCGAAGCGCATTTGCGCGGGCTTGGGCTTACGCCGCGCGCGCGGGCCGATGCGGACAATCCGGGCGACACGGGCTACTACTGCCTGTTTCGGCTTCCGACGGAAGAATTGAGTGAGGCGGAAAAGATCGCCAAGGGACGCGCCGTTGCGTCCGCCCTCAACGAGTGGGGCCTGCACCCGTGGTTCATGCACGACTTCGAAGTACACGTGTACTACAACATTCAGCCGCTCGTCGAAAAGTGGCCGATGAACAACGGCTGCCCTTGGGGTTGCCCGCAGAACGCATTTCACACGGCGCATACGTATCACCGGGGCACGCTTCCGCGTCTTGACGAAATGATGATTACCACGGTGGGCATCAACGTGCCGAGCCGGCTGACTCCGGAAGACGAGGAGCACGTTCTCGCGGCACTGGATTATGTGTACGCGACGGCGATTCAGGGATAAGGAGGTATCGTCCGGCAGTGTAAGCGCCTTACCGCGAAGGGGTGCGGGGCAGGATCAGGAAATCAGGATAGCTCCCGCGGGGCTGAGGTCGAACGCGCTCTTTGCAACGCGCCGCACCATGGCATATGCGGGTGCGCCGTATTTCCGGACGAGTATTTCTTCGAGTTCGCGACGGGTGGCGGCATCGGCGGCGACTTCGCAGTGTCGAATGGCAACAAAACGGCCTTCATAGGCCTTCATCAGTTCCGCTTCATGGTCTATGAAAAACCGCTCGTCCGGATTGAGCCGCACCGTGGCCGATTTTTCTCGACGTGCCAAGGTAGTGCCTCTTTTTTTTGTTATTGTAGCCATCTACAACCTGGACACCGGCAACTTACCTCCCGAACGTTTATGCAACGTTGCGCCCCGCCTACGCTTAGGCTCAAGCGTGGCAGCTAGAGTGTACCACAAGCAGATCCAATACGATATGAAAGATACTACATATAGGCTCTCCTACTTATCATAACGCAACATACAACTGTATCTTATGCCAAACGCAAACCCATACTTGTCAATATTTTATGCTTGACCAGCATTGGCTTTTCCGTAACACTTTAGCCGAATGCCGGGTGGCTTCTTTCCGGGCATCCGGCTAAAGTGTTACTGGAATTCAGCAAACAGGGCTTTCGCATGCGGAAGTGAGCGCGACGCGCCCATACGGCCTCAGCGGATTGGGCTCACGGATTTTGTTTCGATTACGTGGTTGGAATGGGTGCGGAGAGGGCTGCCTAAATGTACTCGGTCAAGTGTGTCTTTGTCGCGATCGCGCTATTGTGCGCCACCGCTTCGCACGCGGAGCAGGTTGTCGAGTCGGTCGAGGTGGACCGCGTGTGGTCGGGACATCCGGTGGGGTTTGCGCTGCTGACGCGCGGAGACCGGCAGTTTGTGGCGTATTACGACGCGGAGCGCCGGATGACGGTGGCGTCGCGCACGCTGGGCACATCCGAATGGCGGCGGGCGGTCTTGCCGGAGGTGTTGGGCTGGGACAGCCACAATTACGTGACGATGGCCGTTGACGACAAGGGGTTCATTCACGTCAGCGGCAACATGCATTGCAGGCCGCTGGTCTATTTCCGGACGGCGGCGCCGCTGGACATCGCCACGTTCGCGCCCGCGAAGATGGTCGGCGAGCGCGAGGACCGCGTGACCTATCCGGATTTTCTGTCCTCGATCCGCGGGCCCGAAGGCGAGCTGCTTTTCACCTACCGCGACGGACGGAGCGGCAGCGGGGATCAGGTGTATAACGCGTACGATGCCGAAAAGCGGGCATGGCGCCGGCTGCTGGATACCCCGTTGACCTCGGGCGAAGGGAAGTGCAACGCGTATTCGTTTGGACCGGTGCGGGGGCCGGACGGCTTCTATCATCTCTGCTGGGTGTGGCGCGACACGCCCGACTGCGCGACAAACCACGACGTGTGCTACGCGCGCAGCAAGGATATGCGGCATTGGGAGAGCGCGGCGGGCAAGCCGCTGCCTTTGCCCATCA
>JAVEWL010000523.1:0-4299 GCA_034004565.1 FCB group bacterium
AGCGGGGACAGTTTCCACTTTTGATCGGCGGGGCTGGTTGACGGTGAAGGCCAAGGCAGATCGGGAGCTTCGTAGGTAGGCCTTTGGCTCATCAAAAGTGGAACAGACCCCGTTTTCCGGTCTCCCCAACAAAAAAACCGGCCGGGATACCCAACGGATATCCCGGCCGGAGAATCGATTCAGTAGTGGTTTACGCCGGCTTGGCGTTCGCGCGCTTGATGCCTCTCGGGGCCTTCGTGAACTTGCCGGCCTTGATGTAGCGGGCCGCCACGCGGACCTTACGGACCGTGCCGTTCTCATCCACGACGCGAATCGTCTGCAGATTCGGGCACCAACGACGCGAAGTCAGGCCGGTTACCTTCTGACCGACACCGCCCTGCGCCTTGGCCTTACCGCGGCGAATTACTCGCTTACCAACCTGCGGGCGCTTGCCGCTGTATTCGCAAAATCGAGACATTATTCTCTCCCGTGTTCCTGGACGCTACCCGACGGCGCGCCGCGTGGCCCGATCGCTTCAGGCCCTTACCTTGTGGAACTTCCCAAACGTGAACGCGGGAGTCTACCATACGTGCGGGTCGAATGCAACCCAATCGCCAGTCAGAGGATACAGGAAGGTTAGATGCCAAAACCGTACTACAGGGAAGCGGCCGAGCGCGAATACGCCCGGGCCTACGGCAGGGGACGAAAACTCCTGCGCTATTCCGACGATCCCGCCCCGGCCGTGGTGGAATTCGCCTCTTCCCGCTATTTCCGCCGCGTGAAGCGGGTCGCCGATTTCGCCTGCGGAGAAGGCATCGATGCCCTCTATCTGGCCGAACGAGGCTGCAAAGTCGTAGGCTTCGATATCGTCTCTGCCGCCGTGCGCAAGGCCTCCAGTCTGGCCTATCGAGCCGAACAGAGCGTTTCGTGGCTCGTCGGCGATATCGTGGACTGTCCGTTGCGCGAAAACGGTTTCGATCTCGCGCTGGCGATGTCCTGCTTCGGGCGTCTCCTCGATGACGCGCACCGCGAAAGCTTCTTCCGCGAAACCTTCCGCGTGTTGAAGCCGGGAGGATTTCTCCTTCTCGGCAGCGGCGTCCTGCTCGAAGAAGTACGGCTGACTTTCCCCGAGGTTTTCGAGGAGCTGGGGCAAAAACGTGGGGGAGACCTGGCGGATTGGCTGCACGAGGAGGCGAGCGGTCAATACCAGCCTCCAGGCCAGCGTTTCGCAATGCGCAAGGGATATGAGATGATGTTAGCGAATACCGGCTATCGAATCGTTCACAGTCACCTTGAAGTTTCCGCCCACGCGTGGGGGATTGTGCTCTGGGCGCGAAAGCCGGGTGCCGGAAATTCCGTCGTTCCCAAATAAGAATTGCGAACGAGGAAAGGGAAGAAGATGAAGAAAAGAGCGCTACAGGTCCTGATGGTGCTTGGCCTGGCCGGTGTGCTGTTCGGCGGCGGCGCGGTTGGCGCGGTCGCATGGGTCGTGCACGAGTCCGTTCAGGAAAACTGCGACATGGCGCAACAGGCCCACCCGCATCCCGGCGATGACGCTGCTGCCCTGACTGATTTTATCCACTCCAGCACGCATTCGTTCCAGGAGCGGAACCATGCCATCTGGACCTTGGGCCGTCTGAGCGACCCGAAGGCCCTGCCGGCCCTGGAGGCCGTTTATACGGGCGACTTGTGCAACCACAACACAACGCTTTGCCAATACGAACTGGAGAAAGCCATCAAGCGTTGCGGAGGAATCCCAAACCCTCCGCGCGAGATACGGCACTGATTCGCGGCAAAGGCAACACCTTTAGCGAAATGAACGCACAGGAAGACGATGTTTACCTATAAGAAGCTACTGGCGGGGATACTGGCCTTGATGGCCATGACGGGCTGCGGAACCCTGGGCGAACGCTTGCAGCGTGGCGCGCTGCCCCCGGGCGCGCCTACCGGGCAGGAAGTCCTGGGCGACCTCGCCGCCAACGATGCCAGGATACAGTCCATCTCCAACGCGAACGCGACCCTCACGATGAAGTCGCCGCGCTTGAAAGCCACCCAGGTCGTCAGCGCGGACATCAAGTTTCTGCGCCCCGACCGCCTCCGGATCGTCGGACGGCAACGGGCATTTCGCACCGAGGTGTTTCGCATCACGTCGGTGGGCAGCGAGTTCGTGGTCGATATCCCCAGCGAGGGCGAGCCCACCTACCGCCACGCCGGCGAGACCATTCAGGGCGTGCCGTTCACGGTATCGCCGTCGGACATCGCGCGCGAGCTGTTCCTCCCGGAGGATTGGTCGCAGCTTCGCAAGAACGACGTACGCGTAACGGCCTACGACGCGCCAACCGGCCAGGCCACGCTCGAAGTCGGACCCCAAGGCCATCCCTGGCGCCGTATTACGGTGGCCGGCCCGCCGTGGCGACTGGTGTCCAGCGAACGCCTTGACGATCAAGGCCAGGTCATGGCCCGGACAGCCCTGAGCGATTACCTAGAATACGAAGGCGGCATTCAGTTCCCGGAAACCATCGCCGCCGTGTTTCCGAACGAAGATACCGAACTGATACTGACGAAATTCAACAAACCGAAGATCAATACGATTCAAGAGGAGTCCGATTTTGCCATCGACTGGCGACAATACGAAGCTCGCACTAACTGACCTCTTCCCCGAAGAGATCGCGCATAGCCTCGGGCTAAAGCCTTTCCAAGGCGCGCAAATCTTCCGGTGGATCCATAAGAAGCAGGAATTCGATTTTGATGCGATGAGCGACCTCTCCAAGGACGTGCGCCGTCTTCTCCACGAGCGTTGTGAAGGGGCGCGCCTGGAACTCGTGCGCATGTCCGCCTCGCCGCACTCGCAGGGTACCAAGAAGGCTCTCCTGCGCCTCTCCGACGGCGAAACGGTCGAGTCCGTGCTCATCCGCGATGGCGACCGCGTAACGATCTGCCTCTCCACCCAGGTGGGCTGCGCCGTGAAATGCGCCTTCTGCGCGACCGGCCTCTCGGGCTACACGCGCAACCTTACCCCGGGCGAAATCGTCGAGCAGGCGCTCTATCTCGTCCGCGACGAGCAGCTCGGCGAACGCACGCCCAACATCGTCTACATGGGGATGGGCGAGCCGTTCCGCAACTACGACGCAACCACCCGCAGCATTCGCCTGCTGATGCGCCCCGAAGGTCTGCACATCGGCGCGCGCAAGATCACCGTCTCCACCTCCGGGGACATCCCCGGCATCCAACGCTTCAGCGACGAAGACTGGCAAGTGCGCCTCAGCCTGTCGCTGCACGCCGCCAACGACGCGCTGCGCACGCGACTCGTGCCGCTCAACAAGAAGTACCCCCTCGGCCCGCTCATGGAATCCATCCGCGACTACGTCGGCGCCACGGGCCGCCACATCACCTTCGAATGGACCCTCCTCGAAGGCGAAAACGACGCCCCCGAACAGGCCGACGAACTCGCGCGCCTCGTAAAAGGACTCCCCGCAACCGTGAACCTGATCCCCTACAATCCCGTCGCCGGCACCGGATTCAATCCGCCCGAGCGGACCGTCTGCGAAGCCTTCCGCGCCCGCCTCGAACAGCGCGGCATCAACGCCACCCTCCGCAAGGAGCAAGGCCAGGACATCGACGCCGCCTGCGGACAACTCCGCCGCCAAGTCCTCGACGCCACAACTTCTTAACGGATCTGTGAAGAGTCCGAAGAGTCAGTCGGAACATGGCGATGGGGCGATTCACGGTGTTGACGCGTCTTCATGGCTCGGCACCGCCCGACCATGGTTGCCATATAGGGCTCTTTATGGCAGTATTGGGCGCGGCTGCAAAAGAATGAAGCCTGGGCGTGAATCGATCTGCGATCTTCAGGGGCAACGGCAAGACTGGAAAGGGGAGGCGGCGTGGGGGTTGTGTCGCGTGTTATGAAACTGATCATGGCTATGTTGGCAGGATGCGTGAGCGTTGTCTATGTGGTGATGCCTTGGAGGTGGCGGCGGCCGAGCGCCTTTTGGCTGAGAGCGACACTTTATTGGCTTGAATCGCGTTTCAAGTTCCTTGTCAACACGCACAAACAGATTGTCACCTCTCAAGAGCAAACATTCAAAAGCATCATTACGTCGCAGCCAAACGAGGGAGAAGAGGAAATTCCAGAGGGGGACAAGGTCGCCGTTTGCTACTCCGGCGGATGTGACTCGACCCTCGCGGCCCTGCTTTTGGGGAAACGCTTTAAACAGATTCACTTGGTTACCTTTCACAATGCCTTTACATATTGCGAAGAAGAAGTGCTTATTCGGGCGAAACTTCTCAAGGACAAGCTTGGCGAAGATCGAATCGTTC
>JAVEWL010000524.1:0-4296 GCA_034004565.1 FCB group bacterium
GCCCGATGCCGCCCGCATCGCGCCGCCCGTGACGCCCGAGGGAACCCGCGCCGGGCACGACATCGCCATCGAAGTGCGCATCGATGCGGGCGTGCCCATCTCGGACATCGCCTCCGACCTCCACGAGGTCGACGTCCAGCGCCCGTCCCCCAACAAGGCCGTGCTGACCTTGAAAGACAAGGACGAAATCCCCAACCGCGACTTCATCCTGCGGTACGGCGTGGCAGGCCAGGACATCCAGGACGCCTTGCTGGTGCATACGGACTCCCGCGGCGGCTTCTTCACGCTCATACTCCAAGCCCCCGAGCGCGTCGCTCCCGAAGCCGTCACGCCAAAAGAAATGATCTTCGTCATCGACTGCAGCGGCTCGATGAGCGGCTTCCCCATTGAAAAGGCCAAGGAGGCCATGCGCCTCTGCATCGAGCAGATGAACCCGAACGACACCTTTAATCTCGTGTCGTTCGCCGGCGGAATGGGCTACTGTTTCAACAGACCCGCCCCCAACACCCAGGAAAACCGCGCCAAGGCCCTCGCTTATCTGGAAGCCCTGCAGGGCGGCGGCGGCACCGAGATGATGCCCGCCATCCGCGCCGCACTCGAAGGCCAGGACGACTCCGAGCGCCTCCGAATCGTCTGTTTCATGACCGACGGCTTCATCGGAAACGACATGGAAATCCTCGATGCGATAAAGAAGAATGTCGGCGGCGCCCGCGTCTTTGCCTTCGGCATCGGCAACAGCGTGAACCGTTTCCTTATCGAAGGCATGGGCCGCGAAGGACGCGGCGCGTCCGAAGTGGTTACCCTTCAAACCGACGGCGACGAGGCCGCAAAGCGCTTCCACGAGCGCGTCGACAGCCCCATCCTCACGGATATATCCATCGACTTCGGTTCGTTGCCCATGAACGATCTTTACCCGGCTCCGGACGCAATCCCCGACCTCTTTGCCGCCCAGCCGCTGGTCATCACCGGACGCTACAAGGGCCAGGGGCGCGGCGCCGTCGTCTTGCGCGGCGAGACCGCCACCGGTCCCTTCGAGCGCCGCATCGACATCGAGCTGCCGTCCAACGCGCCCGGCCACGATGTGCTCGCAACCCTCTGGGCGCGCCAACGCATCGAGTCGCTCATGAGCGACGACTGGATCGAGATGCAGCGCGGCCGTGGTGAAGGCGACAACAAAAAAGCCATCACCGATCTCGGCCTAGACTACAACCTTGTGACGCAGTACACCAGCTTTGTAGCCATCGAGGAACGCGTGGTAACAAAAGGTGGGAAGACGCGCACCGTGCAGGTGCCCGTCGAAATGCCCGACGGCGTGAGCTACGAAGGCGTGTTCGGCCACGAGCAAGGCGGCTCGGCCTTCAACGTGACACAAGCGGCCGGAGGCATGTTCCTCCAGAGCAAGAGTTCGTCACTCAGCGCCCCCGCAACCGCAGCCATGCCTCCCGCGGAAATGGCCCCGCCCCCTGCGGCCGCCGACGCCGCGACGCCGCCCCCAGCCCTCTCGGCGGAAGTGCGGCTCGAGTCCAAGCCGGAAGCGCCGCAGGATAAAGAGATGGCCCACCCGAAGCTAGATCCCGCGCTGCAGGGCTTGGCCGCTAAAGTCGTGAACGGCCGTTACGAGGCCGGACGCGTCAAAGTTGAGAACGGCGTCCTTCGCATCTTCATCAGCCTTTCCGACGATTCCCCGGCGGTTCTGGCGGAACTCGAAAAGGCCGGTGCGAAGATCCTCTCTCACACGCACGCCGGCAAGAGGGTTATGGCGCAAGTACGTGTAGAGGATCTCGCGAAGATCGCGGACCTCGCCGCCGTGCGGAGAATTGAGCCTCCGCAGTTCTAGTGTTGAAGTGGTTGCCGGCGGCGCGCGCTCATCCGGGACGCGCCGCCTCCTTCTTTGGGAGGGGTAATACCGTTGCGCAACAGCCTTCAGCCGCAATCGCCGTCGACTGAACGCAGCAGTACCACTTAAACCGATTGTTTGCGCTTCAGTACGCTAATTGAAAATGGCCAAGTGTCTTGGCACATTGTCTCCCAATGGGTAGACTTTCACTCGGATGGTCCCAGCCGTCGGATGAAGCTTGCGCATCGCGGCGCGGGAGAGGTCAATCACCCGGCCTTTAACGAAGGGCCCTCGGTCATTGAGCCGGCAGACCACGGATTTACCGTTTTCCGCGACCACAATGTAGTATTTCCCGAATTCGCCCTGGTTCATCGCGCACGTATACGCTTCGTTCCTGAATTGCTCGCCCGAAGCCGTAATCGTGCTGGTTTCAGCAACAGTGTAGTACGAAGCTACACCTTCGACGGTGGGCAGGAGCGGTTGCTGAGAAATCAGCGCGAGGACGACGAGTTCAAACATAATTGAACACATCTCCTTTTGTTAAACTCTCAGACCATGTCCCCGGGGTGGGGCCCTCTTGCTGAACCCACCTTACCCACGATCCCCCTCGATGTCAACCCCCAAAATCCCATTATGGAACGCTACGGCGCTATTCATGCGATTCGCGCTTTGCGCGTTTTTCCCGCCTTACGGGAACTGCCAAACGCGCCAAATAGCTAAACGCAATGGCATTCTCTTAATCATGTATATCTGCTAGTCTCTTACCCTATTACTCATAAGACCCATAAGCCCCATCACCCATCACCCGCCCCCGCGCGGCCGCCCGCAAAGCCGCCGCCGAACATTCTCCAGCGCAATCACGCTCGAACGCGTCTGACTCAACGGCGTCACGTCCGCAAACGCATACTGCCATTGCTCCCGCCCGTCGGGCGCGACAAAACACGCCGTGCAACTATTCGTCGCGGCATCCCCCACAATTGCCAACCCGCACTCCGCCCCGAACTGCTCGCGTACCCGCCCGGCCAATTCGACAGCCGCGGCATCCGGATCTTTCGCCGCGGCCATCCGGGGCTCCACAATCCCGCCCGCAAACGACTCGGCCCGGGCCGCCGTAAGCCGCTGCGCCACCATCCCGCCCGTCGTGGTCTCCGCGACGGCCAGCTTCCACCCCCGCGCGCCCAGCAGCGCATCGACCTCGCCTTCCAGCGTCGCTTCGTCCACTCCCATCACCAAGCCCGGCAGCCTGCGCCGGACTTCCGCATCAACCGGCTCGATCAGCCGCTCGGCCGCCTCCGGCGTATCGGCGCGCGCCATGATACGAATACGCACCCACTCCGGCGAGGCCAGCACACCCACCGTCGGATTCCGCTGGTTCACGATGAGGTCGCCAATCAGGTCGTCTATCCGCGACTCCCCCACGCCGCATACTTTGAGCACCCGTGCCCGCAGCGTGCCCGCGATCCCGAACCGTTCCCGCAGGTACGGAATCACGAAATCCATCATCATCGGCTTCAGTTCGAACGGCACGCCCGGCAGGCAGATGATTGTCCCTTTCGGGTCATCCACCACCAATCCCGGAGCGGTCCCGTTGGGGTTGGGAATCGCGATCGCCCCCCGCGGCGCCAGGGCCTGCTTCTTATTGTTCTCGGTCATGGGCCGCTTGAAACGGGCAAACCGCGCCTGCAACTCCTGAAACAGATCCTCGCGATACTCCAGCGGCCGGCCGAAGAATTCCGCCACGCAGTCGCGGGTCAAATCATCCTCCGTCGGTCCCAGCCCGCCCGACGTAATCACGACGTCCGTGCGTCCCAGCGCAATCTCGAACGCCTGGAGAATTCGTTCCCGGTTGTCGCCGACCGTCGTCTTGTAGTAAAGGTTAACGCCGTTTTCCGCAAGGTTTTGCGCCATATATGCCGCGTTCGTATCCACAATCTGGCCGATCAGCAACTCGGTGCCGATCATGAGCAATTCCGCTTGCATGATGTCTCCGCCTTCCCTATAAACCATTGGTGTGCGCAATTCGGGCAAGGATAGCCCCTCTCGAAACGAAGGATCAACGAACGCCGCGCATCTGGAGATACGTACGCCTCTTGCGTTATGCTCTCGGCGAAGGTGAGGCGCGGGATTGCGTGGAATGCAAACGCGATAATTCTTGCCTTATCCATTCATTGACGGCCACTTAATGGGTTCTACCCGGCCAAACCGTTACCGAGGTGACATGGAAAGACTGCAGTTCAGCACCCGAGGGACCTCGTACTTTCCCTTCGGCCTTCAGATATCCGCGCAAGCTTGGGGCCGCTACCGCGTGTCCCATCTTCTTGCCCAAAACAGTGCCACCGAGGGACAATCGCCGGTCGTCATCCTGCGTCATCTCACCGACCGCCTGAACGAATTGCGCGCCTCCGGGACTGCTGGAATGCCGCCGGCCCGCGCAAGCGAGTTGCTCCTCGCCGGTACCA
>JAVEWL010000525.1:0-4291 GCA_034004565.1 FCB group bacterium
AACTCCAGGGCGATACTGCGCCGATCCTGTGCAGACAAGGCGGCATCGCCGGCCTGCACGGTCAGCTCGCGCACCCGTCCGAGCAGGTCGGTGACCGACTGCAATTGCGCATCGGCAATGCCGGCGGCGCTCTTGACGTTGTTGCGGGTCTCGGCCTGGGCCTTGTTGGCCGCCAGGGACTGCTGGACCTCGAGTGCCCGGGCGGCGGCCACCGGATCGTCCGATGGAGCAAGGATCCGACGTCCCGTCGACAGCTGCTGCTGGGTACGCAACAGGGTGCTCGTGCGATTCTGCATGCTGGCGAGGCCACTGTCGTAGATCATTCCGGTACTTACACGCATGATGTGCTCCTATCGCCACGCTTAGCGCGCGATGGCGAGAACCTCCTCGAAAAGCGAACTGGCGAGATTCATCATCTTCGCCGCCGCCTGATAAGCCTGCTGGTAGCGCAAAAGGTTTGCCGCCTCTTCATCGAGATTGACGCCGGAGGCGCTTTGCATCGCGTTTTGCCCCTGCGTCACCAGATTTTGCTGGGCCTGCTGCGTGACATCGAGTTCGCGCGCCTTGTTGCCGACCTGGCTGACCATCTGGGCGTAGGAAGACTGGAAGGTCGCAGTCCCCTCGCCCATCGTGTTGGTCTGCTGCAGCAGCCCGAGCGCGAGCAGGTTGCGGGCATCGCCCACGCCCGACGGGTTCGGGCCGACCATGAAGCGATCACCCTCGACAGGCACACCGCTGACCTCGAAGCGCACGCCGTTGAATTCGATCGTGCTGTTGGCTACGAAGTCGACGTAGTCGCCGGTACTGTCGGTCGGATCCATGAGGAATTCTTGCACCGTGCCGTCCGGACGCGTCAAGGTCACGCGACTGCCCGCCGGAAAACCTTCGAGCCGCGCGGGCAGGACGGACGGACTGGTCTGGGCCTGACGATAGGTCAGGGTGATCTCCTTGACCGGCAGGCTGGTGCTTTGCATGACGAAAGCGGGAGCCAGTACAGCAGCACTCGTTACCGTCGGCTCGCTGACGGTAACCGACGTCGTCGCAGTAATTCGTAATTGACCTGCGGCATCGATGGCCACGGTCACATCGGGCCCGCTCGCTGTATTGATGGCGCTCTGCAGCGTGCTGGCAAGCGTCGCCGGCGTATAGGTACCGGCAGGCAACACCACTGGGACAGTCCCGCTGCTATCGACATTGACACGGAAGCTGATGCCCCCGACCGGCACAGTGATGCTCGGCGGCACCTCGATACTGCCAGTCGTCACATTGCCGGCGGTAGTCGGTAAGCCCAGCAGGCTGGAGATCGTGTTCGGCGTGGCATCACCCTGATCGCGCGTGTCGATGACGAACACATCGCCGTCAGCGGGCGTTGAATCGATGCTAAACGCATTGCCAGCGATGCTATAGCTTGTGCCCGCGGTGAAAGGCACGCGTGTCGTTCCATCACTGATATCGAAGGCCTGCGTTCCGTACATCACGCGAGTCCCTGCAGGAAATCCGACTAGGCTATTACTTGATGCCTCATAACGCACGGTGAATGGCGCAGCCAGAGGAGCTTCGATATCGACTACTGTCCCGCCGCTGATCGCTCCGGTCCCTCCATTTTCGTCAGCCGTACGTGTCCGTATAGCCATGGCGGCGGCAATTTCACGTGGGTCCTTGATGGCAACCGCAAGATCTCGGGCTGCATAACGTGTCGGACGGATCAGGAAACTATCGCCCACGACCATGGTACCGGTGAAGGCTATGTCGAACCCTTGGGGGGCTGCCTGCTTCATCAAATCAGTTAGGGCATCTTGCTGAGTGCTGCCGATCCCCGTCCAAGTCTGGCCATCCGAGACGCGCATCAGCGCCAGTTGGTTGGTACCGACCATCTCTAGACGAAAGTCACTGGTGGATAGCGTCTGCAGATTCGAGCCACTGCTATTCACGATAGCGGAGCCGGGGTTTGTCGCGAGCGCCGTCACCCGCTCCTGCTGCACCGCCGAGGGGCGAATCAGGAATACATCCGGACTGGCGGCCGTGCCCGCGAAGCTCCCACCGGAAAGACTGATAGCGATGCCATCTACGGTGATCGGTATCGACTGGAAGCTGCGTACCAAATCGTCGGAAAGTCGGGTCAGGGTGTAATCGCTACCGTTGTACTCGAGTCGATAATCGCTTTGGATCAGGTTCGCTCCGACCTGTGCAGAACCGGTATTTGTCGGCGCTCCTAGTACGGTCGGTTGCAACTCGCGAAAGAAGTTGCCACCCGGCAAGCCCCGTAAATCCTGTCCCAACTGATGCTGCTCATTCACCGTCATGGCAACCGCCATGGCGATGCGTCCAAGGCTGTTCTGTGCTTCGTCAAGTGTCTGGGACCGGAATTGCAGCAAACCTCCCAGTTTGCCTCCGGATATCAACGATTCGGGCAAGGGAATGGTCTGCCCATTCGGTGCACGCAATCCGACTTCGATCTGGGTCAGGTCCTCCGGTGAGGCCTGGGCCTTGAGCTGATACGTCTGCGCGCCCACTACCAGCGGCTGACCGGTGCCGAAAAACAGGCTATAGCTGCCATCCGACTCGAGTTGCACAGATACCCGGATTTCCTTGTTAAGGTCATTAATCAACTGGTCACGCTGGTCATAAAGATCGTTCGCGGGCTGTCCGGGACCAGCCGCCTGGGCGACGATGATGCGCTGATTGATCTCCGCCACTTGCTGGACCATTGAATTAATGGTCGTTACCTGCGTCATGATCTGTGTATTCGTGCCTTCGCGCATTGCGTTGAACTGCTGATCGACCGACTGGAAGCGGGCAGCCAGCGCCTCGGTTGCCGAAAGCATCGCCTGACGGGCCGGAATCGAATTGGGTGTCGAGGCCAGATCGGACACTGCGGAAAAGAAATCCTGCAAGGTCGGCGACACCCCTGCGCTCGGATCGGCCAGCAGGTTGTCTATCTGGACGATTTGATTGCTGTAGGTCTCGAGTTCGGCCACATTGGTTTCGGCTGTACGCACCTGCTCCGCGAGCAAATCACTGTACACGCGGCGGACTGTCTGGACGTTCGCTCCCGTACCGAGGAACCCCGAGCCGGTGAACACCGGCGTGTTGTTGCGCTGAACGACGTATTGGCGGTTGTAACCTTCCGTCGAGGCATTGGCGATGTTATGTCCGGTCGTCAGCAGGCCCATCTGGGCCACATTGAGTCCGGAAACGCCGACGTTGAAAAATCCGCTTGCCATGCTGACCTCAATCGAATGTATTGCTTAACGGCATGGTCTGCCGGGGATTGAATACTCAGATGGTTAAAAGCAACAGACGTGCCAACAAAAAGTCGGCGCCGGCTGGACGGCGTTCGTAATTAGCCGGCTAGGGCCTTGCGCAAAGTCGGCCCGCCGATAATTTGTTCCAGCTTTGCGGCGTAGGCTGGGTCAGTTGCATACCCGGCCCGTTGCAGGCCCTGGGCAAACCCGGCCGGATCGCGGCTGGAAAGCACGGTCGAATAACGCGGCGACTGCGTCAACAGCTGTGCATAGTCGTGAAATGCGTCGGCGAACGAATCATACGCACGAAAGCGCTCGGTCCGGGATAGCGGCTGTCCGTTCTCGTACTCCGTCGTGCGCGCCTCGACTACCGAACCATCCCAACTCTTGCCGGCCTTGATGCCAAAGAGATTATGGCTGGAGCGCCCATCCGGCAGACGCGGCACATTGTTTCCCCAACCACTTTCGAGGGCGGCATGTGCGACCAGATAGTCCGGGGGTATACCGGTGGTTCGGCTGGCTGCCACGGCATCGGGCCAAATGCTGCTGGCGAAATCCGCGGCCTGCTTGTTTGCCGAGTTTGCCGCCCCGGTAGGCGAGACCGGTACGGCAGCGGAAGACGAGCTTCGTATCGGGCTGCCTTCGAGCGGCAGTCCGGCCGGCGGTACGGTACTTTCAGGTGCCAGCGGGAACGGACGCTGGAATTGCTCAAGCCGCAAGAGTTGCCGAGTGGCATCCAGAGGAAAGCCATCCGTTGGGTCCGCAGCAACGTCCGAGGTTTGCGACAACTGACGTTCGATCATCGCTGCCAGTCCCGTCCCCCCCTTGCCGGAGAGTACCTGTGACATCTGCGCGTCCAGCAGTTCCTGGTAGAAGCGTGTCTGGTCACTATCGAACATGCCCTCCTGCGGGATTGAGGCACGCATCGACTTCATCACCATCTGCAGAAATAAGGCTTCAAATTGCCGCGCGGTCGCCTTGAGCGCCTGCTGGTCATCTTTCTTCAGGCCTTGTTTAAGCGCAGCCAGCGACTGGGTATCGAAAAC
>JAVEWL010000526.1:0-4290 GCA_034004565.1 FCB group bacterium
GCGGCTTCTTGCCTCGATCCTACCCACAAGCCACGCTCCTTCGTCACGCGACTTGAAGGTGCCGCCCGAGAGAAGCATCACGGCAATCGAAGGCTGACAAGGTACTAGTTGGGTTTCAAGTAGACGGCCGAGTTGGGAAAGTCGAATGTGACGGAATAGCGGGCGAGGTAGCCGAGGCCAAGACCGTTCCAGTGGCTTTTGTAGAGGCGCAGGCCGTCGTGGCGGTAAGGACCGAGGGCCAGACGGTTGAGACGTCCTTCCCAAGTCTCGCGGTAGCCGGAGCCGGTGGCGCAGCGGGCCGACCCCGTGATTTCCACCGCGCCCTCCGCGCGAAGACGCTCGAACAGTTCGGCCTCAAGGTCGCCTGTGGATGCATCGCCCGTGTCGAGCAGGAAGGGTACCTCGATGTCCTTTGACAGCTTGGCCAGGATCGTCGGCACGCCTTCGGAGTGCAGGTCGATGTCGAAGCGTTGCCCCAGGTCTTCTCCGGTCCCGCTGCCCGGCGAGGAGAAGCAGAGGGTCTTTTTTTCGAAGTCTATCCGAAGCACGTGGTTGCGCAGGAAATCCATGCCGATGATACCGTAGATTTCCTGACCCGAAACCTGCCGCACCGCCTCGCGTACGACCGAGAGGTCCGTGCAGCCGACGGGCGTGACGCTCTGAAGGCTGAGGTGCCCGACCCGCGCTTTGGGGGCGTGATAGAGTGGAAGCGACGCCTTGCCGGCCCCCATGTTGGCGGTGTTGGTGTCGACGAGCTCGCCCAGATGGGGCTTGAAGAAGGAATCGTAGACCGTCAGGGACGACCCGGTGTCGATGATGAAGGCGTAGTCGCGGCCGTGAAACGTTACAGGCACCGAAATGACGGACGGCGGTTCGCCGTAAACAATCTGGAATGCGACCGGGGCCGAAGTCTCGCGCTGGGCGGCTTTGCGCCCCTGTGCGCAACCGAGCACCGAGCAGAGCACAACCACGATCAGACCGATCCGGGCCGCGCAAACAATCCCTCGTTTCACCGCAACTACCTCTCACATCCCGCCTTGCGGCGCCATCCCTGGCGTATTGGCCGATCACCAGTTCACCCATCGGCCCTGGAAGCCCGAAACTTTACACTAATTTCGCGTAAGTATCGAATTTCTGGTTCTTCGGGCTATGAGGGCAAGGAATGGGTCTTATGGGTCTCATGGGAACCCATGGGGCCTATAGGACCTATAAGACCCATAAGACCCATTATTGCCGGGCCAGGGCGTCAACCTTTCGGGCGGGGCATTCGGTTATCATGTGGGGTGACTGAAAGGACGTGCGCAATGCTTCGATATTGGGCGGTAGCGCTTCTGTTGCTCGTGCCGGCGCGGTTTGCGCAGGCGGCGGGGGAGGTGTGGGCGGAGCCGTCGTGGGTAAACGTGGCGATGGATGCTCAACCCGGCAAGAGCGCCAAAGATGCGGTGCGCCTCTATGCCGCGCGAGGCGAGGCGGAGTCGGTGCAGATCTGCATACAGGGCGGGCGGGGCGGATACCGCGTGGAATCGGTCGAGGCTCCGGCGCTGGACGACGACATCGCCGCGCCCGAGTACTACCGCGTCGGCTACCTCGCGGTCGAGGGGCCGTCGTCGCGGGCCGTGGAGGCCGGAGCCCAGTGGCCGGACCCGCTCCTGCCGTTCGCGCCTTTCGAGCTTCAGCCGAAGGAAACCCGCGCACTCTGGTTCACCTATCGCGTGTCCGAGACGGCCAAGGCCGGCCTGCACAAAGGTGCCATCAGCATCCTGCCCCAGAAGGGCCCGGCCAAGAAGATCCCCGTCGTTATCGAGGTCTTCGACTTCGATTTGCCGCAGGTTCCCAGCCTCGCCGTCTACTTTCCCCTGGACCGTAAGCCCATCCGCTCGGTCTATCGCATTCCCGACACCGTTCTGGAGCCCTGGAAACCCGTCTACGACGCTTTGGGCAAGGAACGCATCTCGTTCGGCCTCTGGACCGACGGCAACCTCGTGAAGGTAGGTCCGGACGGTTCGGCCGACGCGACGGCATTGAAGGAGCACCTCGACTACGTGGTTGACGCAACGCGCCCGGCCGCGATCAACGTCGGCAAAGGCAACGAGGGCGTGGCGCCGTTTCCCGCGCCGCCCGAGGGGGCCATCCAGGACCCCTTGCAGTTGTACCTGCACGACGTGGGCAACTGGCTCGGCGAGCGCGGCTGGCTCGAACGCGCCTTCACGCAGCCCATGCCGCCGCAGGAGCGTGCGGACTGGCAGGAGGCGCGCAACGCCTACTTCCGCGTGTCGCGCGCTGACAAGCGCATCCCGCGCCTGCTCGCCGGCGCGTTGCACCCGATGCTCGAGCGCTACACGGACATCTGGGCCGTGCCGCTGCGGTATTACCATCCCTTCGCGCAGCGTCGTTTGCAGGAAGGCTTCTCCTTGCGCGCGGAACCGGCGCACCCGGTGGTGCAATTCGACGCGTCCTCCTCGGGTGGCGCGGGCACGCAGTCGTTTGTCGATACGCACCCCTCGGAGGCCTGCGACGGGAGCCTGTTCACGGCGTGGATTTCGGGCGAAGTCCCCAGCGAGCGCGACCCCCAGTGGATCCGCTTTGACCTGGCCGAGCCGGTGCGGACGTCGCGCATCCGCGTGGCGTGGCGGCCGGGGCTCGAGCCGGAAGAGATTCGCGTGCGCACCGCCATGGACGGGCGTACCTTCAACGATGCCGATACGCGCTGGGAGCACCACTTCGCCGTGGACCCGCTCGACGATAGCTGGTCCGAAGGCAAATTCCGCAACCTGAAGCCGTTTCAGTCGCTCGTGCTCGAGTTCAGCGAATCGAAGTTTGACAGTCCGATAGCGGTGAGCGAGATCGAATTCGGCGATCCGCCCAGGCAGGAGACCGTCGAGCGCATCGCACCGCTGCGGATCTGGACCTACACGATTCCCGGCGATTTCCCGTCGTTCAACGTCGATGCGCATCCATGGGAAACCCGTTTGATCGGGTGGATGTGCTGGGGGCACAAGGCCTCGGGCTTCTTGTACGACCGCCTGACGCAGTGGCCCCGGGGTTGGGAAGCGCAGACGGCGGAGGCGCCGTGGACGTGGAGCGGTGGCGGCTGGGGCGAGGGATTTCTGTTTTATCCTGGCCCGAATGGGTTGATGCCGTCGGTGCGCGCGGAGCGGTTGCGCGACGGCATCGAGGACTACGAATACTTGAGCCGGCTCGACGCGGCGGTGAAAGCTGGCTTGATCGCCGACCCGAAGCTGAGCCAGTGGACCGGCCGGCGTTTCTTTGGCGCGGACGTGCCCGCGGAGGGCCTGGCGACGCTGGCCAATCGCCTGCCCGCCGCCAGGGTGGAGATCGGCCGCGCCTTGGACAAACTGGGCGAGCGAGTCGCGAAAGAGTGAATGGGTCTTATGGGCCTGATGGGGTTCCCATAGGACCCATAAGACCCATAAGCCCCATAACGCCCACAAGAGGGAGCTTCACATGATTTGGCTGATGCTGGCGCTTACGGCGGTTTCGGAGCCGTCTTTCCGGGTGGTGACCTACAACATCCATCACGCCGAAGGGACCGACGGGAAACTGGATCTCGATCGCATTGCGACGGTCATTCGCGAGCTGCGCCCCGACGTGGTCTGCCTGCAGGAGGTGGACCGAGGTCTCAGCCGCACAAACCGGACGGACATGCCGCAGCGGCTTGCGGACTTGCTCGATATGGAGGTCATCTACGGCTCGAACTACGAATTCGACGGCGGGCAATACGGCAACGCGACCCTGTCCCGTCTTCCGATTGTGTCCCAAGAGAACGCGCCCCTGCCGACGCCGCCCGGCGACGAGCCGCGCGGTTGCCTGCGCACGACGATTCGCGTGGGCACGCGCGAGGTGGACGTGTACAACGCGCACTTCGGCCTCACGCCCGAGCAACGCAAGGAGCAGGCCTCGGCGCTGATGACGCGGTTGGGCGCCAACCCGACGGTCGTCGCGGGCGACCTGAACGAAGGCCCGGAAGGAGCCACGCTGGGCATTCTCACGGCGAAGCTGCGCGATACGGCGGAGCGGAACTCGCCCAAGCGCATCGATTATGTGCTGGTAAGCGCCGAACTCGATGTATTATCATCGCGCCTTGTTACCTCGCCGCCGGCGGATCGGGCTTCGGATCATCTGCCCTTCGCGGCGGACCTGCGCCTTACCGCGCCGCCCAAGGGGGCTGAAGCGCAGGGCATATACGATGCGGATGATGAACGTGTGGACACGGCAGTAGGGGAAAAGTGACATGGCGAAGAAGAAACTCAGAGTGGGCGTGATCGGTTG
>JAVEWL010000022.1:0-20676 GCA_034004565.1 FCB group bacterium
TGGGGATTTTGAATAGCGAGCCCAAAGTCGATCGCACTAGTATCGTCCCCGTGGTGTAGGACCGTGCATGGTTGGTAGACTCCATGAAGGCCATTGCCGAACAGGGAGGCGAGCAGCCAAAGACGCCTATATTCGATGAGTTCGCGCGTGACCTCGTGATTCTCTATGCCGTCGATTCCGAGCTGAGCGTCTTCTATATGAATCAGGAGCACATGGAAGAGCTGAACATGCCCCGCGAGGAATTGCGAACTCTGGCTCTCGCCAATCTGCGGCGCCTGTTACCGGAAATTGAGCGCGTTGGCGCGGGCGGTCTATTTCTCTTTCGCGCTGGGAGTACTTACGAATCAAGCCTGCTTTTGTTGGATACGATTTGGGCTGGGGTTCAAGCGGAGGTCCAAGGGGCACCTGTGGTGGCGATACCCACGCGGGACTGCCTGCTGGTATGCGGAGCGGATAACAAGGAGCACCTCGCCAAACTCAAAGCAATGGCGCAAATGGCATGGAAAGCAGGTCCGTATAGTTTGACACCAACGCCCTTCATTTACCGCAACGACCGGTTCCTTCCATATGAGGAATAGCCTGGAGAATCGGAAACTGATAAAGGGCGGCGCTGGAGGCGTGAGGGTTTTGGTTCCAATGTAACCCCGAACTCCGATTCGGGGTATTTGCTTTTGGCTTAGGACAAGCGCTTCGAAGAGACAGCAAAAGACCCCGACTCGGAGTTCGGGGTTACATTAGATTGCTTCGTCGGCGTGGGACGCCTCCTCGCAATGACTGTTAGGCGGATTTGTGGGCGAGGATGCCGAAGAGGAAGGGGAGGTTCACAGGCGGGGGTGGGGCGTAGGTGCCGTCGTCGCGGCGTGTCATGAAGGGGAAGTGGGCGTAGCAGCACCAGGGGTATTCGCGCACTTTTGTGATTTGCAGGCCGGCGTCGATGAGGGCGGTCTGCACTCCGCTGAAGGTGGTTAGCCACTCGAAGCACTCGGTTTCGGGGTGCGTTTCGCCGGGGCGCATCGCGTAGGAGGTCGTCTCGACCGAGCGTTCGGGCGCGCCGTCCCTGAAGTATGGCGCCTGGACGCGCAGGTCCTCGGGCGCTGCCGCGTCCCACGGGCCGAGGACGCTGAGGAACGGGTGGATTTCCACGATGCAGAACCGCCCACCCGGGCGCACGTATTGCGCCGCGATGCGTCCCCATTGCGCCAGGTCCGATAGCCACCCGATTGTGCCGTACGACGTAAACACGATATCGAAGGTCTCGTCGAGCACATTCGGTAGGTCGAAGAGATCGGCGCGGATGAATCGCGCCGGCAATCCCGCCTCCTCGCTCAGCGCCTGCGCATGTGCGATGGCGCGGTCCGAAATGTCCACGCCGGTGACCTCGGCGCCGCGGCGCGCCCACGACAGCGTGTCCAGTCCGAAATGGCACTGCAAGTGGAGCAGGCGCTTGCCCCGCACGTCGCCGAGTAGTTCCCGTTCCGCCGGCAACAGGGTGCAGTGTCCCGCGAGAAACGCGGGAACGTTGTAGAAGGCGGAGTCGCGGTGTTTATCCGCCCAGATATTCCACAACTTGCGATTGGCTTCGTGTTCGGCGCGCATGTTGGAGCGATCTCCCGTAGTCGTTGCAATGCAACAGAGAATTAGCGGTCTACTCGAAGTACGGCATGACCTCGACGAAGTTGAAGCCGATGCGCTGGCCGACGGGGCCGGCGGGCTTGCCGTCTTTCCAGTCGCTGAAGGTCAGTTCGGCCGTCGTGCCCTTGGGACGGAACATGACCTGCACATACGTCGTGTAGGCCGGGTGTTCGCGGTTGAACTCCTTGTGCTCGAGCGCGAACGAGCTGCGCATCACGTAGCGGAAGCCGCGCTCGGCGATCACGTCCACGTCGTTGAGTTCCGCCCAGAGTCCGACTTCCTCCTTCGCGCCCAGGTGCTCGAGATCGCCCGCGATGTACTTCAGCGAATACAGGCGTCCCGGCTCGAGGTTCTTGAGGGTCTGGCTGATGCGGTTCGGGGCCTGATCCGAGCGGACCGCCACGGCGCAGCGGTCGCCGACATCGGCCCACCGTCCCTCGATCCGCCCGAAGCCTTCGTATTCGCCGGGTGTCACGCCGTTCGCCGCCGCTTCCACGCGCCAGCCGTCCAGCCCGTTCGCGAAGTCCGGATTGTCGACATGCGTGAGCACGTACGGGAAGTCACGGAACGGCGTGCGCTTGCCTTCGATGCAGTAATGCCGGTAGAGGCTTTGCGCGTACCGCAGCGCGTCGTCGTCCGTGTAGTGCGCGGCCCACTGAAATACGCCCCGCGACCCGAAGAACGTCGGGTCTGTCGAAAGCGCCTGAAACTGCCGGTCCATGAACGGCAGGTAATTCGTCCCCGGGTTGATGTTCAGCGAGCAGGACGGCGTCGTGAACGAGCCGAGGCAATACACCAGCCGCTCGTTCAGGCCGGGCATCTGCGCGCCCCAGTCCTCGAGCGCGCCGAGGTCGTCGTACAACCGCAGCATCGCGACCTCTTCCGTGGGTTCCTCGTGCAAATACCGCTCCCAGGCAAACCGTCCGCCGAGCGCATACAGCTTCTTCATCAGCGCGAGTCCGTGGTCCATTTCGTGAGTGTCCACCACCCACGCATAGAAGGTCTTGTCCTTGAACCCGGGATTCTCGTACAGCTTCTCGATCGCGGCGGTCCACGCGGCGTAATGCTCGGGCGACTGGCCAATGAACTCGTCCACGATCAGGCCCGCATAGCCCGGCCGCGTCACGACAGGATTCGTCGCCCAGTCCTGATACACCGAGTCCACGCTCGGCGCTTCCTTGTCGTCGAGGCCCGGCAGGCTCGAATTGTTCAGCCATTGCCGCCCCTCGGCCCGCCACGCATCGAACTCCTCGTCGGTCATGTCGTTGTGCGTCAGCAGCGTGTTGCTCACCGGGAAAATGTACCGCTCCGCAAACGCGCGGTCGCGCGGCGGCAAGGGCGCCAACACCGCCTTCGTGGGCCAATAGCAGAACGCGATCTCCGGCACGGCGCGCACATCGAGCGCGGCTCCCTTCGCGCCGTTCAGCACGAGGCGGTGTTTGCCCTCCGCGAGATGCCGCATGGCCTCGAGCGCGCCCGTCTCCGGGTTCTTGCGCCACACCAGCGGCTGCTTCTCATCGTCCAGCGTTGCCGTCGCGCCCTCGTTACCCTGCACGCCCACAAACACCCAGCCTTCGCGCGGATTCAGAAAGGCGTACCGCTTCTTGTCCTTCGGCACGCGCTCAACCGCGAGCAACTCCGTCACGAAATTATTGAGCACGCGCAGTTTCTTGTACTTCCCGGACCACCCCGGCGCCGCCGGCCAGGTATACGTCCGCTCCAGCACCATCGGCGCGCCGTCGCCCGTGGCCGTCGCGGTCAGTTGCACGCGGTCCCCCGGCTGCGGAGCGAGGTCAAACGTCGCGGCCGCCAGTGCATGCCCGCTGTGGTCCACCACCAGCGCGGCGTCGTGTTCCTGGGGCGCGGCGTCGTTCACCGCGGCGGAGAAGCGCACCTTCACCTCATCCCGCATCCCGAGCGAGGCGACATCCAGCCCCACCACGCTGCCTTTGCCCTCAAACCCCGGCACAAAACGCAGCAGCGACCGCATGGCCAGCGAATCCGGGTCCGTGGTCAGCGCGCAGACCTTCCCCATGATCCCGTCGCCCTTGCCCCAACCCATCACCCGAATCGCGAGCACATTGTCCTGCCCCCAGCGAATCTTCGAGGCCAAGTCGACAACAATGGGCGTGCTCGCCACGGAAATCCTGCGTTGGTCGTCTCCGAACGCGCCCACGTTTTCGCCGTTGCAGTAGACCGTACCCGTATCGTTCAGCCCGCCGATCACCAGCCAGATTCGTTCCGCGCGCATGCGCTCCGGCACCGCGATGCGCTTGCGGTACCACCCCACGCCGTCGAGGCCCGGAAAGCCCTGGTCCTCCCAGCGTATCCCGCCGCGAATAGTGGCCCAGGACGAATCGTCAACGTCGACCCCGGCCCAACCCTTGCTCTCGCCCGTCCCGTCCGGATCCGGCGTGAACCGCCACCCCTCCGTCAGGTCGATCGTGTCCTCGCTCCACGCCGGCGAACCCGCCGCCATCAATCCGACCACGATTCCCAGAAGCCCAAGCGTGCGCAGCATGGTTGTCCCCTCGCTCCGAGCAATCGGGCGCTCACCCGTAGAGTGCCCACAAATGCTCCTGCTAAGAAGGTAGGCCTTCGCGGGTGCCGTTCGCAAGCATGCTGTGGGCCATTCGAGAGAGAAACGCACCCGAATCGCTGGAATGCCAACCCGTGTATCCTGTCCCCTCGAAGAGTAGAATGCGAAAAGTTTTCGGAACCGGTTGCCGGGGAGGCGTGATGCGATGAGAAGCTGGATGGCCGTTGCGGTAGTGTTCGGGTTCTGTTGGTGCTCTCATGCCGACGAAGCCTCGCTCGATGTCGGCGGCCGGAAGCAGCTCTTTATCGACCATCGCTTCATTGCTCAGAGCGAGAACATTGAACTCCGCGCCAACCCGGCCCAGAAGCTCGGTCTGCTGCTCGATGCCGACGGAAAGCGTATCCCCGGAATCCACGTGAGCCGCGTGTTCGAAGAGCAGGGCAAGATGCGCCTCTACCTCGGCGCGGACAGCCTTTCGATTTACGAAAGCACCGACGGACTCCACTTCACGCCGACCGGTCAGAGCATATCGGGCGGCACCTTCACCACCATCTTCCTCGACACGCACGAAGCCGATCCGAAGAAGCGCTACAAGATCTTCTGGCTGAAGTATTCCGATCCCTTCGATCCCGCCACGCACGGCGTGTACGCGGCCTATTCCGGCGACGGCGTGCATTTCACGGATGCGGGCCGCGTGCTGCCGTACTACACCGACAACCCGAACCTGGCCTTCTGGGACGAGCGAATCGGCAAGTACGTCATCTTTACTCGCGCCCTCGCCCTCAATTCGGAGAACCAGCGCCGCATCGCGCGTATCGAGACCGACGATGTATTGAAACCCTGGCCGCACACGCCCGCTACAAGCGATCTCCGTTTTCTCATGCCCGAGAGCGTCCCGGTTGTCCTGCAGGCCGATGCCGAGGACGATCCCCATTCCGACATCTACTACAACGCCGCCACGATCTACCCCTGGGCCCAGGACGTCTATTTCATGTTCACGGCCCAGTTCCGCCATTTCGCGCCCGACCGCCAGCCTTTCATCCGCCCGCGCACGCCGGGGCAATGGGAGGATTACGGCCTCCTCGAAGTGCAGATGGCCGTCAGCCGCGACGGCATCCGCTGGGAGCGCCCAAGCCGCGAACCCTATTTCCCCACCGGACTCGCCGACGAATGGGACCGCTGGTACGCCGTGATGGGACCCGGCATGGTGCGAAGCGGCAACTACATTTATCAGTACTACACGTCGAGCGGCCGCGCGCACGACTCCGTCATCCTGCGTCCCGAATACGACAACAGCGTCGAGGGAACGGGCGGCATCGGCGTCGTGCGCCAGCGCCTCGATGGCTTTGTCTCGGCCGATGCGGACCACAAAGGCGGTTGGCTCGAAACGCCGCCGCTGACCTTCAAGGGCAAGCGCCTCCGTCTCAACATCGACACCGGCAGCATGGGCACCGCCTTCATCGAACTACGCGACCTCGACGATAAACCCATCCCCGGCTTCACCCTGGCCGACTGCGAAGAAATCGGCGGCAACTTCATCGATCAGACGGTCTATTGGCGCGCGAATCCGGACGTATCTTCTCTCGAAGGCCGCCCCATTCGCCTCTATTTCCGCCTCACCCGCGCCAAGTTGTACGCATTCCAATTCACGCAGGATTAAGAGCGCGGTTAATTCAGGGACAGACTACGAATTAGGGCTTGACCTAATTCGTAGTCTGTCCCTGAATTATCGAAGTCGCGTGGCTTGAAGGTGCCACCCAAGAGAGAGTACCTCCCCGGGATTGTATTGGCAAATGGCGAAACGACTGCCCAGAGCACTCAGTTGTGTGCCGTCTGACCGTCGAGGGTACGAAGAGCGCGTTCGCACTCCTCGACGATCTGCGGGGTATCGACTACAATGCCCCTCCAGCGATTCAGTGTGAGTTCTATTGCCTCGCGAGCCGAAGGATTTCCCAAATGCCTCAAGGCTGCCACGGCGTAATACGTTTCCCCGCTGACTTCCTGCCGCCGCCGCATGAGTTCGGGGTCCGAATCGTCGTTCCACCATCCCGCTTCGAGGCGCTGACCGGCCCAGAATTGGTCATGCTCTTTAAGGAGTTTGACGAGGACGGGCACGGCCTCCTTATATCGAATGCTCTCCCAGATCCGGATGATTGGGACTCTGCTTGACCGATACTCCTCCGCATCAAATACTGTCATAAGCACGGCCCCCGCGGGATCCCCGCAAGCCTCCAAGCCCTTCAGGGCTTCCGGAACGCCGTCCCACCGGTAGTCCTTCAAAAAATACGGCAGCAGCCTACGAGCCCGTGCTTCGGCGTCCTCAATCTTCAGAATGCGCTGAACCTCGCAGTGATCCAGATACGCCTGGGCACGCTTCGCCACCTCCGGATGCGCGGCGGCATAACGGGCGACCGTTGACTCCGGGTCTTTGTCAAGATAACAGGCGAAGTACGGTTTGAGCTCTAGCGGCTGAAGGTCTTCAGGGTCCACAATGCCAAGGGGACCATTGGACCGTGTCTCCCCGAACGTGCCCTCGCGTCGCCGCAGAAACCACAGGTTGTCTTTCGCGGCATCGGGAACCAGCGGCTGCCCTGAAAAGGCGCTGTTCCCGGTGTCCAGAATCTCGATGAGTTCCTTGGGGTATCCGGGGCGGCTGCCGCCGCGATTGTGCCGGGCGCCATCGCGCAATTCGTATCCCCCGACCCGCGGATCCAACCCGTAGTGAATGATGATGGGAATCTCGGTTTTCTCGGTCTTACCTTTGATGGTCTCGGCAATACAGAGCACCGCCGTATGGTGCCAACTCTTCCCGCCGCCGGGGGGCACGGCGTGGGCCACGTCCCGCACGGACCCTTTTTTGATGTGTCCGACGACGATGAGCTCGGAGCGATCCACCACGGTCGCGTCATCGTACGAGACTCGCATCCTTGCCGGAGCGTCAGGAGCCCAGAGTACCGAGAGAACCGCCAGCATGAGGAGGATGTGCCTCGGATAGTGCATCTGCCTCGACTCCTATTGTCGCGCTCCATCGTACCTGGTTACTCGTGCGTAAGGCGCCCGCGCAAGCTTCATGCGCCCGATCCTGACCCGGTCTAGGGGCGCGCTCCTCTTACTTCTTCTTCGCCGGGATTTCGCCGGGGTAGTTGGGGCTGTAGAGCATGCGCTCGGGCCGCGGGACGAGGACGCCGTCTTTTACGAAGGCCTCGCCCCGCTCGCGCAGGTGCTCGACCAGGCGTTGCCGCCAGGTCTGGAGGGTATGCGCGGCGTTTGCGTCGCGAGCGAGATCGGTGCGTTCGTGCGGATCGGTCTGGAGGTGGAAGAGTTGTTCTTCGCCGGTCCGCGCGTGGAAGACATACTTCCACTTCCCATCGGTCAAGGCGTTCCAGTGGTTCGACGGGTCGTAGCAGATGTCGTGCTCCAGGTCGATCCACGGACGCCACTCGCACGCCGGGTTCGCCACCGGTTCGAGCATGCTTTGGCCGTCGAGCCCCTCCGCGTGCGTGCCGGCCGCGGCGAGCAGCGTGGGCAATACGTCGCGCAGTTCAACGGGGTGATCTCGAACCTGTCCGCGCTCCGCATCGATCAGCCCCGCGGGCCAGCGCATCAGCATGGGTATCCGCGCGGAGGCTTCGTAGGCATACGATTTCCGCCAGAGATGATGGTCGCCGGTCATGTCGCCGTGGTCGGCGGTGAAAACGACAAGCGTGTTGTCGAGCCAGCCGCGCCGCTCCAGCGATGCCAGAATGCGCCCAATCTCCTCATCCACAAACGACACCGATCCGTAATAGCCCTGCCGCGACCGCCGGACCTGCTCCGCCCCGAGGTCGCCGTGCCAGATGTTGCGGCCGTTGTCGCTGCGGGGCGCGTAGCGCTGGGCCCAATCGCCCACCGCCGCCGGCGGAAGCTCCGCATCCTCGTACATCTTCATGAAGCGTTCCGGCGGGTCATAGGGACTGTGCGGCCGGTGGAACGAAACCTTCAGAAAAAACGGCTCCGCTTGCTCGTACGAATCGATGAACTTCACCGCCGTCTCGCCGGTCCAGTGCGTGGGGTGAAGCCGCTCGGGCAACGCATACGCCTTCGTCTCGAAGCTGTTCCAATCGACCCCCGTGACGTCGTACTGCAGGTTCGGCGCTTCCGACATGAACCACGAAATGTAATCGCTGCGGAACTCGGGCGTGTGGGCCTGCGCCGCCTCGTCCAGCAGAACCTTGTGAAACCCGTGCGGATTTCGCTGCGGGTGCCAGTGCATCTTGCCGATGCCCATCGTGTAATACCCCGCGTCGCGCAACGCCTGCGGCATCTCCACCGGGTATTTCTCGGCCACCTTTCCGTACCCCAGCATCCCGTGCCGCCACGGCGACAGCCCGCTCAGGAGCGCCGCCCGCGCCGGCGTACAGGTCGGCGTGCTCGAATAGGCGCACGAGAACCGCACGCCCTCGTGCGCGATCCGGTCCAAGTTCGGCGTGCGAATGGCCTTGTTCCCATCCGCACCCACGCAATCCCCGCGAAACTGGTCCGCCATGATGAAGAGGATGTGCGGACGCCCGGCGCCGTTCGCCGCCGCATGCGCGGGACGCATTCCCGTCGCCGCGAGAACCGCGGTTCCGGCGCCAAGCTTAAGCAAATCACGACGGCTCAGGGTGTGGCTTTCGGACGGCAGCATGTCTTACCTCCTTCCCGCTGGCGACGAGATGTCGCGGTGCATTAGTATGCATCCGTGTGAACGCGGCCTCAAGGGCAATCTCTGAAACGAGAGCGATTAAGAGCGACTGGAGGCGTCTACATGGGCACGGATGAATCGCGTCGGACTTTTCTCAAGACCGCGGGTGCGGGGTTGGCACTGGGCGCATGTTCGTCGCTGCGTCGGGATGCCGGAACCGCCACGCAACGTCCGAACCTTCTCTTTGTGTTTCCCGACGAGTTTCGCCGCCAGGCCGTGGGCTGCATGGGCGAGGACCCCGCGCTGACGCCGAACCTCGACCGCTTCGCCCGGGATGGGGTGGTGTTCACCAGCGCCGTCAGCAACCGCCCGGTGTGCAGTCCCTACCGCGCATCCATGCTGACCGGGCGCTACCCCTTTTCGACCGGCGTTACGACCAACTGCAATACCATGACCACCCAATACGACGTCTTCCTCAAGGAATCCGAGCGCTGCATCTCCGATGTTCTGCACGACGAGGGCTATTCCTGCGGCTACATCGGCAAGTGGCACCTCGAAACCCCGCGCCCGCCGTACCTCTATGCCCGCAAGTCCGGCGAGGCCTGGGACGAATACACCCCGCCGGGACCCCGCCGCCACGGCTTCGAGTTCTGGCATTCCTACGGCTGCCACGACAACCACATGAGGCCGCACTACTGGACGGGCGACGCCCCGCGCGACGGCTACGTCGAAGTCGACGAATGGTCGCCACGTCACGAAACCGGCACCGCCATCGAATTCATCCGCAACCGCGACGGAAAGCGGCGGACGGCGGACAAGCCCTTCGCGCTGTTCGTGTCGATGAACCCGCCCCACATGCCTTTCGATCTGGTGCCGCCGGAATACGTCGAGCGCTACGGCCGCCAATCCGCAACGGACCTCCTGAACCGTCCCAACGTCGACCTCGCCACGAAGGAAGGCCAGGAAGCGAAGCGCTGGGCGAAGCACTACTTCGCCGCGGTCACCGGCGTGGACGAGCAGTTCGGGCGCATGTTGGCCTGCCTCAAGGAAGAGGGCCTCGAAGACAACACGATCGTGGTGTTCACCTCCGACCACGGCGAGATGATGGGCAGTCACGGACGCATGTACAAGAGCGTCTGGTACGAAGAGTCGCTGGGCGTGCCGTTCCTCATCCGCTGGCCGGCCCGGCTACGGCCCGGCAGGGAAGAGATGATCCTGAGCACGCCCGATATCATGCCGACTCTCCTCGGCCTGATGGACCTCGAGCGGCGGATTCCGCAGCAAGTCGAGGGCGGCGATTATTCGCGCGCGCTCCTCGGGAAAGGCGGTCCGTATCCCACAACGGCGCTGTACCTGAACCACAATCCGGCCACGCCGGAGACCGGCGCGCGCGGACTGCGCACCCCGCGCTATACCTACGTTATTGACCGCGGCCCCGCCGGCGAGGAACGCTACCTCTACGACAACGAAAGAGACCCCTATCAATTGCGGAACGTGGCAGGCTCAAATCCCGCCCTCGAGAAAGACCTCGAACGGCAACTCCGGATGTGGCTCGATCACACCCGTGACCCGTTCGTGCTGGGCAAGTCGGCTTAATGACTTGGAGTGAGGGTGGGTGAACGACTGCAGGACCCGTGACCCCTCACCCCAGCCCTCTCCCACGGGGACAGGGGGGAAGACTCCAGCGGGGTGTAGCGCTTGGTTCGTTACCCACGAACGCGCCCCGCTCCCCCGACGGGCTCCCTCTCCCCCTGGGAGAGGGGCGGGGTGAGGGCTCATACCAAGACCAACGAATCTTCCCGATCCCCATAGGCAAGCGCACGACGGTTTCCCTCTCCCTGGGGAGAGGGGTAGGGTGAGGGGAGCCTTCGCCAAAGTCTCCACCCACAAGCCACGCGGCTTGAAGGTGCCACCCGAAGCAAGAATCGGAGATAGCCAGGCCGGTTCTTCAGTGAGCAGAACTTACTCACAATGCACGTTTTGAAAATCGGGCTGGCTTCTGAGGATTTCGAGGATGACTACGGAAACGGGATCGTCGGCCGTTTGGCGGTTTTTGCCCGTCAGCTTGTCCCAGAGGGAGCGGTGTTTCCCTAGGATAATGCGCCATTCGCCATGATTCGGGTCGGACGCGGACTCGCTGGAGTTGCCCCCCACGCCGATGATGTAGGACGCGCCCTCGTGCGTCAACCCGAGACACCAGCCCCAGTCTTCCTGGCCGGGTTCGGAGGCGGTGATGCCCTTCTGCGCGAGCGCGCCGCGCAGCCAAGCCGCGAGGTCTTCGCCGAAGCAGCAGGGGTTGATGAAGTGGTCCTTGACCTCGGACAGGTTGAAGCGATTCGTCTCGAACAAGATATCGGAATGCATTTGCTCCTCCGTTCCTATGACATCGACAAATGCTACCGGAAAAGCACCCGGTCCACGTGCTGGACGCAACCCTGCGGAAGCCCTCACCCCTACCCTCTCCCAGGGGGAGAGGGAGGAAGACCGCCTTGCTCGCCGCTTTCGTCCATCAGGTCCATATCGTCCATATGGTCCATAATAGCAAAACCCCAAGCCCATGAAACCGGGCTTGGGGGTGCCACAAAGATCTTTGCCTATACCTTCGAGGGGCTTGCGAGGTTTGCTTTCGCGTATTCGACGGCGTTGCGGAAGACCTGCAGGCCGGCGCCCTCTTCGGGGAGGGACTCGCGGTACCAGCGCGGGTGGTTGGTGCGGTCGACGTAGGCCTCGGGGTGCGGCATGAGGCCGAAGACGCGCCCCGTGGCGTCGCAGATGCCGGCGACGTCGTCGATCGCGCCGTTGGGGTTGTAGGGGAACTTGCCGTTGGCGCGCTGGCCGTCGGGGGTCAGATAGCGCAGAGCGATCTGGCCGTTGGCGACGAGGCGCTGCATGGTCGCGTCGTCCTGCGCAATGAACTTGCCCTCACCGTGGCGGATGGGCAGTTCGAGCGAGGTCATGCCTTTGAGCCAGACGCATTTCGTGCCGGGCTCGATGCCGAGGTTGACCCAACGGTCTTCGAAGCGGTCGGAATCGTTGTGGGTCAGGGTGACTTCCTGCTTGAAGTCGCCGTTGTCCATCGGCAATGCGCCCATCTTCACGAGCACCTGGAACCCGTTGCAGATGCCGATCATGAGCTTGCCGTCGGCGATGAATTTCTTCAGGGGATCGCCAAGACGGTAGCGCAGCCGGTTGGCGAGGATCTTCCCCGAAGCGACGTCGTCGCCGAAGGAAAACCCGCCGGGCACGGCAAGGATCTGGAAGTCATCGAGCATGTCGGGCGCGTCGATGATGTCGTTAAGGTGTACGCGATCGGCCTTGGCCCCGGCGCGGTTAAGGGCGCTGCGGGTTTCGCCGTCGCAGTTGATGCCGAATCCTGTCAGGACGAGTGCTCGTACGCTCACGGTTACCACCTCAGCGTGCGCTGCCAGGCCTCTTTGAGGTCGGCAAGCGACGCTTCCATCCGGGCATGACGCCCGGTCACCTTGAGAACCTTGTCTTCAATGACGCTGCCGATGCGGTAGACCGGCTGGCCTTCCAGCGCGGCTTCGAACGCGGCGGCGTTTTCTTCCGCGACGGTCACCACGAACCGGCCCTGCGACTCGCTGAACAATGTGACGGCGTCGTTATCCGGACCCAGCGCGGAGACATCGACGTCCATGCCGAAGCCGCCCGCGAAGGCCGATTCGGCCAGCGCGGCACCGAGGCCACCGTCGGAGCAGTCGTGGCACGACGCCACGAGCCCTTGCTCGATGGCCAACGCGAGTTTGCCGTAGAGCGCGCGCGAGACCTGCACGTCAACCGTCGGCACCGTCGCGCCGAGTTGGCCGCTGAGCGCGAGGTATTCGCTGCCGCCCATTTCGTGTTTGGTCTCGCCGAGGACGTAGACCGCGTCGCCGGGACGCTTCACGTCCATCGTCACGACCTTCTCGACGTCGTCGAGCACGGCCACGGCGGTGAACAGCACGGTCGGCGGGATCGAGATCTTGGTGTCGCCGATGCGATAGTCGTTCTTCATGCTGTCTTTGCCGCTGATGAGCGGGATGCCGTACGCGGTGCAGACGTCATAGAGCGCTTCGCAGGTGCGCACGAGCTGGGCGAGCTTGAACTCGCCGTCGACGGTCTTCTCGCTCTGGACCGGATCGGGCCAGCAGAAGTTGTCGAGGCCCGCGATGCTGCCGAGCTTCGCGCCGACGGCTACGAGATTGCGCACGGCCTCGTCAATCGAGCAGGCCATCATGTGGTAGGTGTCGAGGTCGCTGTACTTCGGCGCGATGCCGCACGAAACCGCGACGCCGCGCTTCGAGCCGGGGATCGGCCGGATGACGCCCGCGTTGCCGGGACCGTCGTTGTCCGCGCCCTGGAACTGCTTCAGCACGCTCTGCGCCTGGACCTCGTGGTCGTACATCCGCACGAAGCTTTCCTTGCTGCAGACGTTGAGCGAGCCGAGCACGGCTTTCAATTCCGCGGCCAGATCGCTCTGCTCGGGAATGTCTTCCTTCTCGGGCGCCACGGAAATCCACTTGGCTTTCAGTTCCATCGTGGGCACGCCTTCGTGGAGGAACTCCATGTCGAGCGCGCCGATGAGCTTGTCGTCGTAGTAGCATTCGAGCCGGCCGGAGTCCGTGAATTCACCGAGGACTGTTGACTCGACCGCGCGACGTCGCGACAGGTCGAGGAACGCCGCAATCTTGTCGGGCGGCACGGCGAGGGTCATGCGCTCCTGCGCCTCGGAGAGGAAGATCTCCCATGGGGCGAGGCCGGGGTATTTCAGCGGGGCCTTGTCGAGGTCCATGCGCACGCCACCGGAGGCGCGGGCCATTTCGCCCACGCTCGAGGAGAGTCCGCCGGCGCCGTCGTCGGTGATGCCGCTGAACAGGCCCAAATCGCGCGCTTCGATGATGAAATCGGCCATCTTCTTCTGTGTGATGGCGTCACCGATTTGCACGGCCGTCGCGGGCGAACCTTCGTGGAGCTCTTCCGACGAGAAGGTCGCGCCGTGGATGCCGTCCTTGCCGATGCGGCCACCGGACATGACCACGAGGTCGCCGGCCCGCGCACCCTTCACGTGACTGGGCTGACCGTTGATCGTCGCGGGGATGAGCCCGCCCGTGCCGCAGAACACCAGCGGCTTGCCGAGGAAACGCTCGTGAAACACGATGGCGCCGTTCACGTCGGGGATGCCGCTCTGGTTGCCGCCGTCCTTGACTCCCTGGTGGACGCCGCGCAGCACGCGCCGCGGATGAAACAGGCGCGGCGGAATTTCGCCGTCGTAGAAGGGCGACGCGAAACAGAACACGTCGGTGTTGAGGATGCACTTGCAGCCGAGTCCGGCCCCGAGGATGTCGCGGTTGACGCCCACGATGCCCGTGATGGCGCCGCCGTAGGGATCGAGCGCGCTCGGGCTGTTGTGCGTCTCGACCTTCAGCGCGAAGTAGTTGTCGTCGTCGAAACGGATAATGCCCGCGTTGTCATGAAACACGCTGACGAGCCAATCGACCTGCTTGCCCGCTTCGGTCGTGGTGGCGCGAACGTAGGTGTCGAAAACGCTGTCGATACGTTTCGTGTTGCCGCGATCGTCGGAGTAGTCGATGACCGCGTTGAAGATCTTGTGCTTGCAGTGCTCCGACCAGGTCTGCGCGAGGATCTCGAGCTCGATGTCCGTGGGCTGCTCGGGCAGGCCCGCCGCGACGCGCGCCTCGCGAACCTTCGAATCTTCGTAGTGCGCGCGAATGGCCGTCATCTCGCGCAGTTCGAGCGCGAGCATGCGGTCGCGGCTCAACTGGGCGAGTTGCTCGTCGCTCAGTGCGAGGGAGACGGTGTCGACCTTCACCTCGCTCTGGTCGGTGACCTTCGGGACGCCCAGCGTGGGGCGATCGCCGATTTCTTCGGCGGAACGGACGACCCAGCGCTGAATGAGGACATTGGCCAGGAGGTCGCGCGCCATGCGCTCGCAGAGGTCTTTGTCCACATCGCCTTTGAACGTGTATTGCGTGGACTTGTAAACGGCCTCGCCGGGTTTGAGCGGACGGCCGATGGTGTCGACGACGCCTTCGGTCGAGCTGCGGCCGACATTGTCCGTCACGCCCGCGCGAAAACCCACTTCCACGACGTAGTCGCAGTCCTGCGCGAGCGCGAAGTCCACCGCCGATTCCTGGATCACCGGGTCGGTGAAGAGGTCCGCGCGAACGCGCTCCAGTTCTTCCGGCGTCAGCTCGGCGTCGATGGTGTAGACGTCGATAACGCGCACGTCGTCGACATCGATTTCCAGATCTTCCGCGAGGCGGGCGCGCACGCCCGCACCGACGGGATCGGGCAGGTTGCGCTTCATCGCCACTTCAACTCTGTGCGGCATACCGCAGTTCCCCCTTGTAATGAACTTTGCGCTCGCCCTTGATAACGCGGCCGACGATGCGCGGATGCTCCGTCGACATCGTGAGCGTTTCCATGGCCTTGTCGGCATCCTTGGCCGGTACGACGACCAGGAAGCCCATGCCCATGTTGAACGTGCGCAGCATTTCCAATGCTTCAACGTTGCCGGTGTCGCGCAAGAACTTGAACAGCGGCGGCACGACCCACGAGCCGAGGTCGATCTCCGCGCCAAGGCCCTGCGGCAGCGTGCGCGGCAGGTTGTCCGTGATGCCGCCGCCCGTGATGTGGGCCATGCCTTTCACGCGCACAACCTTCATCAGGATTTGCATGGTGCGCGCGTAGCTGCGGTGCGGTTCGAGGAGCGCGTCGCCAACGGTGCGTCCCACTTCGGGGATGGCGTCGTTCACGCCGAGGCCCGCGACCTCGAAGACAATCTTGCGCGCGAGACTGTAGCCGTTCGTATGAAGGCCGGTCGAGGCGAGGCCGATGATGACGTCGCCCTCCTTGATCGTCGAACCGTCCACGATATTCTTGCGATCGACCACGCCGACGATGGTGCCGGCAAGATCGTATTCGCCTTCGTTGTACATGTCGGGAAGCTCGGCCGTCTCACCACCGATGAGCGCGCAGCCGGCGTAGCGGCAGCCGTTCGAGAGGCCGGTGATGACCTGCACGACGACCTCGGGGTCGAGCTTGCCAACCGCGAAGTAATCCAGGAAGAACAGCGGCTTGGCGCCCTGCACGAGAATGTCGTTCACGCAGTGTGACACGAGATCGACGCCGACCGTGTCGTGGCGGCCGGTCATGAACGCGAGCTTTAGCTTCGTGCCCACTCCGTCCACGCTCGACACGAGCACGGGCTCTTCCATGTTCTTCATGTCGAAGTTGTACATCGCGCCGAAGGACCCGATGTCCTGCAGCACGTTGTCGTCGTAGGTCTTCTTCACGATGCCGCCGAGGCTCTTGAACGCCTGGTTCCAGGCGTCGATGTTGACGCCGGCATCGCGGTAGCTAAGACTCGGCTTCTTCTTTTCAGGCATATCAGAATTTCCTCCCAAGGTGACCCAAGAACGGTATTGTACCGTCCGGGCTTGCGATAAGTCAACGCGCGTGATATCATGGCCGTGATAAGGAGGTCTAATCATGACCCTCGAAGCCCTGCGCTGCCTGTGTGCGGTGATTGAAGTGAAGGGATTTCGTTCCGCGGCGGAGCGCTTGCATCGTTCACAGTCCGCCATCAGCCAACAGGTGAAGGCGCTCGAACAGGAAACCGGCCACACGCTGGTGGACCGCAAGTCCTGCCGTCCCACACCGGCGGGCGAGTTGCTCTACGAGCGGTCGCGCCGAATCCTGAACGACGCGGAGGCGCTGGAGCGATTGCTGCGCGACTTCGACGAAACGGAGGCGTCGGACCTGCGGCTGGGCACGAGCGACACCACGGCGCTGTATTTGTTGCCCGAAGCCGTGCGCGCGTTCTCGAAGGCCTTCCCAAAGACGCGCCTGTCGATCGTGAACCGCTCGTCGGACGCCATCGCCGAACTGGTCCGCCGCGGCGAACTGGACCTCGGCATCGTCACGCTTCCGCTCCACATGGAGGACCTGACGGAGCAGGCGCTCTTCGACGAGGAACTGGTGCTGGTCGTGCCGCGCAACCATGCGCTGGCCGGGGCGGCGCATGCGAGCCTCGGGGAGTTGCGCAACGAGCCGCTGCTTCTACTCGAGCCCGAGACCCGCACGGGCCGACTGCTGCGCGAGCATTTCCTGCGCAAGGGCTTCACCCCGCAAACGGTCCTGCAAAGCGGCAGTTTCGAAGTCATCAAACGCTACGTCGCCGAAGGGATCGGCCTGGCATTCCTCCCCGAGTTGACGGTATCCGACCACGACCGCCATTTGCGCAAGGTCCCCGTGCAGGGCCTGCCCCGCGTGCAGATCGGCGCCATCTGGCGCAAAGGCGCCTACCGCAAGAAAACGCAGCAAGCCTTCATCGATTTATTGGCCCGGTAGTGCAATGAATCAAAACTGTTCATGCGCAAGAAGTTCAAGCGCAGCGAAGCAACCTCATGTAACCCCGAATTCCCATTCGGGATCTTCGCTCTTTCTTCGTAGCACTCGCTTGTACCCAAAAATCCCGAATCGGAGTTCGGGGTCACATGAGTTTGCCGCGTCACTCGCCCGTCTCAGCGCCCGCCTCCGCCGCCGCAATAAGGTCTTGCAGCGAAGACGGATCTGCAAGTCCCCGAAGGATCGCCATGACGATCACCGATTTCTGAAAATCCAGGAATTCGCAGAGGGTTTCTTCGTCGCGTTCGCCGTCGAGAATGCGGCGGAAGACGGTAGCGAGATCGCCCCAACCGTGTTGTTCGAGAACGGGCAGACTCTGCTCCAGCATCGCTCTGTATGTGGTTTCCTGTACGGCGGCAATAACACCGAGAATCAAAGGAAGATGGCATTGAAGCTCGTGGCGGGTGCCCGGGAAATCCCACTTGGCGTTGCGCGACTGCCGCCGATAGTCACAGGCTTGGGTCTCGAGTTCCACCTTCCGGACGGCGTTGGATGTCGCTTCGGCCTCCTTATCCGCGATCTTGGCGAGGATGTTATACGTCGTCCAGATCTCCGCCATACCGGGCTCCAGAGTCCGTTTAATGTTCAACGATTCCTCAGCTGATTGTTGCGCCTCGGCCAGCCGCCCTGGTCGGCTTTGCAGCAGATCGGCGAGGTTGTTGAGCGCTCGCGACGCTGACAGCAAATCCCCCGCATCGCGCAAAGCTTTGATCGCCTTCCGATACCACGCCTCCGCCGCTTCTGGTTTGCCCGCCAGTTCGGCAACCATTGCCAACTGGTTCCAGGTTTGCGCGGCACCAGCCAGATGCCCATGTTCCTCCTCGATCCGCGCGGATTCCCGGTAGTGCCTCTCGGCTTCGTCCCACTGACTCGCTTTGTGAAAGATCACGCCAAGTTGGTGCCAAGCCACCGCCTCCATCAAGGGTTCACGCAGTTGCTGGGACAAATCAAGGGCGGCTTGATAGCGCTCGATCGCTTCGTTCAATCGGCCCTCTACCATCGCTAGCCTGCCCAGTTGTGCGAGCGTTACGCCTTGTGCCCGCAAGTCGCCCAATTCTACTTTTGCCTTCAGCGAATCTTCGTACGCTTTGCGCGCCTCAGCATATTTGCCCATTTCGCAAAGCGCGCTGGCCAAATCCGTCATACACGCAGCACGGCTTCTCTTGACTTCATCTCCCTGTTCGAGCTTATCGAAGATGACGACAGCATCGAGATCACATTGCGCGGCCTCATGTGGGCGACCGCCCGAGAGCAGACACCGGCCCAAATGGGCCAAAGTCACTGCCTTATCGTAAGAAGGCGCGTCTCCTAATTGAACAAGCATGTCCTGGAAGATCTTCGCCGCCGCGGTCGCCTGGCCCGCCCGCAATAGTTCTTCGCCCCGGCTGGATTGCGCCAATCTCCACGTCTTCGACCCTGCCTCGCCCGCCGCAGCCTGCGATTTTGCGACCAAGGCCTCGGACTCTCGCTTGAGGCCAAAGATACTCAGGAACCTGTTCACGCTGTCGGCAAAATCCACCGCCTCCGGGTTACCAGCGTCAAGGGCCGCATGAACGGCATGGAGCAGGTTGGGCAACTCTCGCCGGACAATTGCCCGCGCCTGATGCGGATGGCGGCTGTCTTCGTGGTAGAGGTACCCGGCAAAGGCGGCATACCGCTGCCTGTGGGCCGCACTCAGCCGAACTTGGTCGTCCGGGCCCAGTTGCGCCCAGAGCATCGGGGCCAGCGTGGGATGAAACCGAAGGAAGGGGAAATTCACGCCAGGCACATTCTCGGCTTCGATCAGCGCGGCGTCTTCCAGTTGGCCGCGAAGCGCTTGCCAATCACTTTCCGGAATTCCGGTGATAGCCAACAGGTCGTCTTCAAAAGCACCGCCCTGGAAGACGCCCAGGCGCGGGAGCACTTCACGCGCGGCGTCATCCAATCCGTCGAGCGAGAGTTGTAGCGATGCGAGGAGTCCCTCGGGCGTGTCTTCGGCCGGCGCGGCGGCGGAGGCGTCGTCTTTCCGCTCGCCGGATAGCAGTTCTTCCAGGCGGCGGCCGAGTTCGGCGGGACGCCGGGTTTTGAGTTGCTGGGCCAGGACGCGAATTGACAGGGGATGGAACTTCACCGTGTCGAACAGGTCGATGATGGCCTCGCGGTTGGGCGTGGGAGCCGTGGGCTCGGGCGGCATCTTCCTCAGTTCGGTGAACCACTCGATGGCGTCGCCGGGGGCTCCGCGGCTGCCGAGTCCTTCGAGGCGGATTCGCCGGTGGACCAGCGTGCCTTCGACGCGGTACTGCGGATGTTCGAAGTCTGGACGCCGGGTCGTGCAGAGCACGCGCGACCCGTTCGCCTCGGACCACTTGACCGCCGCGTCCAGCAGTTCCTTCAGGGCCTCCGCCTCCAGGGCCTCGAGGTTGTCGAGGATCACCAGCGTGGGCATCTTGCGCAGGGCCTCGGTGGCGGCGTCGGCATCCGCCAACGTTTCACCCAGGACCGACCCGATGTTGTTCACGGCGACGGTAACGGCGTCGCGCGACTGGATACGCGCATAGTCGACCCACACGGCGGCCCGGAACGAGCCCGTGCGCAGGAGCCAGCGTCCTGCCTCGAGCGCCAGCGCAGTCTTGCCCTGTCCACCGAAACCCGTGAGGGTGATGCGGCGCGTCTTAGCGGAGAACCAGCGTTCGATGTCCCACAGTTCGCGGCTACGGCCGAAGAAACCGGTTTCGGGAGCGTCGGGAAGATTCGAAGGCGCGGCCACGGTTTCCGGCGCGGCCTGCGGCTCATTCAACAGGGGAAGGTCGTTGCCGGACTGGTAGAGTGCCGGTAGAAACCAGTCGTGCAGTTCGAGCCAGACGCGCTCGGCTCCGCGCTGGATCTCGTATTTCTCGGGATGGTTGACGAGATAGCGCCGGGCATTGTCGAGCGATTCCCCGAGGCCTTTGCGCCGGCCCAGTTCTTTGTAGAACACGCCGAACAGCGCCTGCGTCGTCGGCACGAGCACGGAATGGGTCATCGCGATCACCGCGGGGATGCCGGTAGCCGTGAGCCGCACCGCCACGGAGCCCATCGGACGCTCGACAGCGGCGCCGTCTTCTTTGCCCACGGCGGCCGATTGACATGCGGAAAGGACGACCAACGCGACCTTATGCCGATGGAGATTTGCGCCGAGCTTCTCGGCGGAGACGTAGTCATTTTCGCCGTCCTCCCCCTCGAAGAGCAGGTAGCCCATGTTCGGGGGCGAATCCGGATCGGGTGTCTCCTCGGCCTTCTTGTCGCGCGTGAAATCCTCCTCACGGCCGCCGCGGCGCGCGGCTTCCCTCTTGGCGCGCCCGGGCAAACCACCCCTGGCATCGAAAACGCCGTGGCCGTCGAAATGGACGATGTCCACTGCGGGTCGATTTGGATCTTCGAGGCGCTGAAGAAG
>JAVEWL010000527.1:0-4286 GCA_034004565.1 FCB group bacterium
AAGATTCGCGCCGCGAAGCAGAAAGATCCTGCCGGGCTGTGTGCCGCTTGCCGACTGCCAGGCGCCTGCCAGAACATCCGCGCGCCCGTCGCCATCGGCATCGCCCGCGCCCACCGAGAAACCGGTTCCGTCGAGGGCTGTGGCGCCCAGCATGCGCGTCTCGCCGGCGGGGCTGATGCTCTCGCTGGGGGTGGTGTTCATGTTGAGGACGGTACCGGGGAGGCCGGCCTTGCCGTAAAAGACATAGGCTTCACCGGCGCGGGTTCGCGACAACGGCGTGGCGAGGTAGGCGCCCACAACAACCTCGTGGAAGCCGTCTCCGTTGACGTCGCCCGAGGACACCGACCAACCGAAGTTGTCCGGAGACACGTTGGCGCTCAAGCCGTCGTCGCCGAGGATCCGGGTCTCCGAGGCCGCGCTTATGGCATCGTTGGCGGTGTTCAAATCGATCGCCGACAACCAGACGGCCTGCCCGTATACCACGCAGACTTCGCCGGCGTCCGTCCTGCCCTGCGGATTGCCGTACGGCGCGCCCGCGATGACATCGTCATACCCGTCGCCGTTCACATCGCCGCAGGCCACCGACCACCCGAACCGATCCTCGGTATCGTCGCCAAGAATGCTGGAGACCCCCGCCACGGCGGCGGTGGAGGCCGTGACCGTCGTGCCCGGCAGAGAAGCGCTCCCGAAAACCACAAAGACCGCGCCCGTATCGATGCCGCCAAGGGTGTCCGTCGCGTACGCGCCCAGAATTACGTCGTCGAACCCGTCGCCGTTCACGTCGCCCGAGGCCGCGGCCCGCCCGAACAGGCTCGACGTGGGAGCGCCTCCCGGATTGTCGAGCGTTCCCACGATCTCCGTCGTCGCGATACCGACGGCCGTGGGCGAATCCGACAGGTTAACCACGGCGCCGCGCAGGCCGGGACTCCCGTAGACGACCCGGACGCGGCCGGGATTGCTCGCGTCGACGCCCGGCTCCGTGACAATCGCATCGTCAAAACCGTCGCCGTTAACGTCTCCCGCGGCCACGGCATAACCCGCAATGAAATTCACGCCCCCGCCCAGGATTCTGGTTTCGTTGGCCGCCGTGACGATGCCGTCCGTATTGAGGTCCAGGTACGATCCGGGCAGCCCGCTGCCACCGTAGAGAATGTATGCGCCACCCGAAGTCGAGGCCACCGACGTGGTGGCCAGGGGAATCCCAACAAGCACATCTGCGAAACCGTCGCCGTCAAAATCGCCCAGCGCCACCTGCCCCGACGGAGTGGAAGGATCGCCGCCGCCGCCGCCGAGCGCTTCGCCCGCATTGTCACCGAAAATGCGGTAAACCGGAGATACCTCCTGGCCCAGCGGCACGTTCAGGTTGATAAGCGACGGCAACTGCGCCCCCGCCTGAACGGGCATCCACATGCAGAATGCAACCAAAGCCGCAAGAATGACGAACCGGCCATGGCCGTTCGTGCGTTCCAGCGGGCGCGTGCGTTCAGGATGTCGCATTAAACTTGTCCTCCGGAAAGATGGAAACGTGAAAACACCGCGATTGAATGAATGGACCTGCGGGACGCAGCAGTCGGGATGGGGACTTCACGGACGACGAAGCAAGACTGCGACCGCATCTCAAGTGTCCTGTGGATACGGATAGGCTCCTTAACTGAGCATCGTATGGGCGCAGCGGGTGCGTTGCTATCGCACGATGACTCCAGGTACTTCAAAACCCAAACCAAAACCCTCACGCATTCAAGATAAACCATGGGCGTCATCAATGCAACAGTCATTCGCTGGTGTGGCGGGAAGGCGTAATTACAGCGATGAATAATGCACTTACGCGATTTCGGGCTGCCCGTAGTACGCGTTTGCGCCGTGCTTGCGCAAGAAGTGCTTGTCCAGGAGGGCTTGCGCGATGGCCGGCTGGTTCGGCGAAAGCAGGACCGTGTCCAAAGCCATTCGCGCAATTTCTTCCAGCACCGCCGCGCTTTCCGCGGCCTTGAGGGGCGTGCTGCCCCACGCGAACGGCCCGTGGTTCGCCACCAGTACGCCGGGGTACTGCACCGGATCGAGCCCCGCGAAGCGCCGAACGATCACATGCCCCGTATTGCGCTCGTAGTCGTCCGCGATCTCGTCCTCGGTCATGCACTCGGTCAACGGCACATCCCCATAAAAATAATCGGCATGCGTGGTGCCGAAGCAGGGGATGGGCCGGCACGCCTGCGCCCACGACGTTGCATAATGCGAGTGCGTGTGCACGATCCCGCCGATGCCGTCGAATGCCTTATACAGTTCGACATGCGTCCGCGTGTCCGAAGAGGGCCGAAGCTCTCCTTCCACCGCATTCCCGTCCAGGTCAACGACCACCATATGCTCGGGCCGCATCTCGTCGTAGGACACGCCGCTGGGCTTAATTACAACAAGTCCATCGGTGCGCGAGAAGCCGCTCGCGTTGCCCCACGTCCCGAACACCAGTCCCTGCCGTACCAGTTCCAGGTTCGCTTCGCAGACTTCTCGTTTTAGTGCTTCGAGCATAGTATGTCCCTACTTCCAAGGGAAAGAATCCCAGGACAAGAGCACAACGCCTATCGCAAACGCCAGGAAGGCGATGGCCCACCGGCGCTGCCTATTGATCTGTGAGGGGTGAGCGTCCGCTTTCCACAGGTAGACGCTTCTCCGATAATAATCCGCCGCGCTACCAAACATCAGCGGCACGAGAGGCCAGGAGCCGTCAAAGTTGACGAACGAGTCTACCACGACCAAGACCATGCCAAGTATGCCCAGCGCCATAGTGATCCATGCCCAAGGATCACTCCACTGCCAGGGAACCACCTCGTCCTCGTACTGCCGGGCAACCTTTTCGTGCGCGCGGCTCATCTCGTGTTCCTCCGAGAGTGCGAAACTGCCTCATGTGCGCTAAACCGAAGCGGATATTAAAGACCCAGCAATGCCGCAATGCAGAAAATCAACAATATCGCGGCCATCAGTCCGTAGACCACGGAAAGCTCGCGGAACATCGCCTGGTCGCGCGGCCGTTCACCCGTCCTGCGGAGGTACAAGGCATTCCGGTGAAAAGCGGCCGTAAACGCGATGCTGAACGTCAACCAATGCGCCACCCGCGGCACGTCCAGCCAGATGTCGGCCAGCAACAATCCCACGACGCCCGCCGCGAGCGCAACGGTTACCCGTACCCAGGGATCGCTCCATTCCCAAGGAATCCAATCCCAACGAAACCACCGGCGAAGCGCATCCGACACATGGCCCATGCCCTCTTCCTCCGGTTACGCTGCCGCCGATTTGGCGTTGTCCTCCGCGAACTGCAACAGCCGCACCTCGATAGGCGCGTACTCCTCGAGATGGATCAACTCTCCGCGAAGCTTCGACGCCCCGCGCAAGTTGCGGAAATAGCCCGACAGGTACTTGCGGAACTCGACCGTGCCCTTTCGTTCGCCCTTGAGCTCGACCGAGCGCTTCAGATGGCGCAGGCACACTTCCACGCGTTCCTCGATCGCCGGTGCCGGCAACAATTCGCCCGTGGCCAGGAAATGCTTCGACTCGCGGAAGATCCACGGATTCCCGATGGCCGCGCGACCGATCATGACCCCGTCGCACCCGGTCTCGAACATGCGCTTCACATCCTCGGGGTCGTTCACATCACCGTTGCCCAGAATCGGAATCGATACCGTATTCTTAAGCCGCTCCAGCCAGGACCAGTCCGCCGCGCCCTGGTGCCGCTGATCCCGCGTGCGGCAATGGACCGCCAACGCCCGCACGCCCGCCTGTTCCAGCATCCGCGCCACATCGAGCACCACAATGCTGTTCGCATCCCAGCCCAACCGCGTCTTGACGGTCACCGGCAGCCGCGTGCCCGCCACCACCGATTTCACGATGGCCTCGAACTTGCCCAGGTCGCGCAGCAAGCCCGCGCCCGCCTCGCGCAACGCCACCTTCCGCACCCAGCATCCGCAGTTCACGTCGATGAAATCCGGCCCCGCCTGCTCCGCCACCGCCGCCGCGCCTTCCATCGACGTCTCGTTGCCACCGAAAATCTGCACCGCCACGGGACGTTCCGCATCCGACACGCGGATCTTCTTCAAGGTCTTCGCGGCATCGCGAATAAGAGCCTCGCTGCTTGCAAACTCGGTGTACAGCAGGTCCGCGCCCAACTCCTTGCACGTCAGGCGAAACGCCAGATCCGTGACTTCCTCCATGGGCGCCAAAGCCAAAGGTCTATTCAGTTCGATATTTCCAATACGCATAATCATTCCACAATCGCAGATCCTTGGAGATTATTCAATAAT
>JAVEWL010000528.1:0-4271 GCA_034004565.1 FCB group bacterium
CCCCAACCCTCTCCCCCGATGGGGGAGAGGGGGAAAGCCGGATGCAAGCCGGTGGACGGGGTGGACGGGGTGGACAAAGACAAGGAGCTTCCCCCTCTCCCCCACCGGGGGAGAGGGTTGGGGTGAGGGGGCGGTCTTTCGCGTTGATCCCACCCACGAGCCACGCGACTGCGGCACGCGGCTTGAAGGTGCCACCCAAAGAAGAGCCACCCGAGTGTGGCTAATCGTCGGGTGGCTGACAGGGCGCAGGTCTCTTTGAAAAGGCGGGTTGCCTCTCCCCTACTTCGCTTGGCGGTGCTTTTCCATGAGGTCGGCAAAGCGGTCGAAGAGGTAACGGCTGTCGTGCGGGCCGGGGCTCGCTTCGGGGTGGTACTGCACGCCGAAGACCGGCAGTTCGCAGTGCTCGATACCCTCGACGGTGCCGTCGTTGAGGTTGGTGTGGGTGACGCGGGCGACGCCCTTGGGCAACGAGTCGGGATTGACCGCGAAGCCGTGGTTCTGGCTGCTGATTTCGACCTTGCCGGTGTCGTGGTTCATGACGGGCTGGTTGCCGCCGCGGTGGCCGAACTTGAGCTTGTAGGTGTGGCCGCCGAAAGCGTGGCCGAGGATCTGCTGTCCGAGGCAGATGCCGAAAATGGGCAGCTTCTCTTCCATCAGGCGCTGAACCACGGGGTAGATGTAGGGCAACGCGGCAGGGTCGCCAGGGCCGTTCGAGAGGTAGATGCCATCGGGTTTGCAGGCCAGCGCTTCTTCGGCCGAGGCGGTCGCGGGGAGCACGAAGACCTTGCAGCCGATCTCCGCGAGACGGCGCAGGCTGTTGTACTTCACGCCGTAGTCAAAGGCCACCACGCGGAACTTGCCTTCGTAGCCGGGATTCCACTCATAGGCCTTGTCGATGCTGACGGCCTTGACGTAATCGCTGCCGAGCATGTCCTGCGAGTTGATGGCCTTTTGCACGAGGCTGTCGGGGTCGAGGTCGGTGGTGCTGATAACCGACTTCTTCGAGCCTTCGGTGCGCAATACCTTGGTGATCTTGCGCGTATCGATGCCCTCGATGCCGACGATGCCGTTTTCCTCGAGGTACTGCGGCAGGGATTTAGTAGCGCGCCAGTTGCTCGGTTCCTTGCAGCACTCGCGCATGACGAACCCTTCGGCAAAGGGCTTCCGGGATTCGATATCCTCCTCGTTGACGCCATAGTTGCCGATGAGGGGATAGGTCATTGTGACGATCTGGCCGGCGTAGGACGGATCGGTAAGGATCTCCTGATAGCCGGTCATGCTCGTGTTGAACACGAGCTCGCCGTAGGTCTCGCCTTGAGCGCCTACGGATTTGCCTACAAACACCATGCCGTTTTCGAGTGCCAGGATAGCTTTCATCTGTATCTCTCGGTTAACGTTACCCGCTAATTGTCTCTTCGGTATGCGCAACCCAACCATTCCCTGTCAAAACACCGGGAGAGCCAGGATTAATTCTGTTCGGTCGCTTTCATCGCCTCGCGCAGCACAAATGCCAGCGTTTTCGGTTCGTCCGTTTCGATGCCGAATTGCCTGCCGTTTCGCAGTTCCACTTGTACTCCCTGCCGAAGACCCACGCAGTAATTGAAGCCTCCGAAGCGGGCCCACGGAAGTCCGCGGATGCCGATGCCGCCGTTCAGCCCATTAAACTGTATATCGCCGACCCGCTGAATGTCGGCCACCGCTACGGACCAGCCCGGTCCGCCGTAGCCAAATCGCCACCTCAACCGTCCGCCGTCCACTTCCACGTTTAGCGCCGTAATCCAAACGATAATCAGCGGAAACAGCGCAACGGGGATCGTACAGAGCATGACCGACAGTACGGTGAACTCTTCCTGGCCCGAGGCCACTAAGGCCGCTATCAGCGCACCCAAACCTGCACCCAGCGCAAGCGCCAGCCCCGGACTGCACGAAACGCTGGTATGCCGATATTTCTCCACCACCGAACCTCCGAGGTTCGATTCCGATTACGCGGTCAGCACTCCGTCGCGGTAAACGACTCGTCCGTCGCACAACGTGGCTTTGACCGCGCCCTTCAGCTTTCGTCCGCCAAAGGGGGTGTTGCGGCTGAGCGACGCGAAGTGCTTCGGTTCGACTTCCCATTCCTCGTTCGCATCGAACACGCAGATGTCCGCCGCACCGCCTTCTTTCAGTTCACCCGCCGGAAGGCTCGCGATGCGGGCCGGGGCGATGGTCATCAGTTCAATGGCGCGTTCCATTGTGATGAGGCCCGGCTGAACCAGTTCCGTCACCGTCAGCGCGAGAACGGTCTCGAGGCCCACGATGCCAAAGGGCGCGAGTTGGAACTCGACGTCCTTTTCGGTGAATGTGTGCGGCGCGTGATCGGTCGAAATACAGTCAATGAGGCCCTCGGCGATAGCACTGCGAATGGCGCGCACGTCTTCCGCTTCGCGGAGCGGCGGGCTCATCTTGGCGTAGGTGCCAAACTGCTTGACGGCTTCGTCCGTCAGGGTCCAGTAGTGCGGGCAAGTCTCGCAGGTGACCTTTACCCCACGTCCCCTGGCGCGCCGGAGGATGTTGACGCCTTCGGCGGAGCTCACGTGCTGGAGGTGGATGTGCGCGCCGGCCAGTTCCGCCAGGCGGATGTTGCGGTCGATGCGAATCTCTTCCATGGCCTTGGGGAGACCGGGCAGGCCCAGGGTGGTCGAGGTGAAACCCTCGTTCATCGCGCCGCCTTCCATGAGGGTGGCGTCTTCGCAGTGAGCCATAAACACGAGGCCGCACATGCTGGCGTATTCGAGGCAGCGGCGCATGACCCAACTGCTCTCGATGTCGCTGCCGTCGTCCGTAACCGCCGCGGCGCCGACGGCCTTCAACTCGGCCATTTCGGTCATTTCGACGCCCTGCCGGCCCTTGGTGGCGGCGGCGGAGGGCCACACTTTGATGCAAGCCGTTTCGCGCGCGCGGCGATTGCAGAATTCAATCATGCCGGCGTTGTCGATGGGCGGTTTCGTGTTGGGCATGGTCACGACGGAGGTTACGCCTCCGCGCGCGGCGGTGCGGCTGCCCGTCGCGATGGTTTCCTTGGACTCGAAACCCGGTTCCCGGAAATGAACGTGGATATCGACGAGACCCGGGCACACGACGCAGCCGCGGGCGTCGAAGGTTTCGTCGCCCTTGAGGTTCTTGCCAATCTTGACGATGTGCTCGCCTTCGATCAGCACATCCAGCGGCTCGGACTTGCCCGAAGCGGGGTCGATCAGGTGTCCACCGGAAATGACGAGACTCATGCTTCCTGCTCCCCGGGTTGAACCGGCTTTGTACGCGGACTGTTCATCAGGAGGTGCATCACGGCCATTCGGACGGCGACACCGTTGGTAACTTGTTCGAGAATGACGCTGCGCGCACCGTCGGCCACTTCCGCGGCCAATTCGAGGTCGCGGTTGATGGGGCCCGGATGCATGACGAATGCGTGGGCCGGGGCGGCATCGAGCGCCTTATTGTCAATTTGGTAAAGCCGGATATACTCGCGAATGCTCGGGAACAGGCATTTCTTCTGCCGTTCGAGCTGGATGCGCAGCACGTAAATGACATCCGCGTCGCAGATGGCCTCGCGCAGGTCGTGCGTGACCCGCACGCCCATTCGCGCGATTTCCATGGGCATGAGGGTTTTCGGCGCACAGACGGTTACCTTGGCGCCGAGCTTCGTAAGGGCCCAGATGTCGCTGCGGGCCACGCGGCTGTGCGAGATGTCGCCGATGATGGCCACGCGAATCCCGTCAAGGCTCGCGTTCGGATCTTTCCGCAATGACCTCACGTGCTGCCGAATGGTAAAGCTGTCGAGCAAAGCCTGCGTGGGATGTTCGTGAGCCCCGTCGCCGGCGTTGACGATGCGCGAATGGTGGCGCGCGGCGAGGATGTGCGGCGCGTTCGCGTAGCTGTGTCGGATAACGACGATGTCGCTGTGCATCGCCTCGATATTGGCCAGCGTGTCGTGGAGGGTCTCCCCTTTCACGGTGCTGGAGGTCGAGGCACTGATGGTGAGGGTGTCGGCGCTGAGTCGCTTCGCGGCGAGCTCGAACGAGGTGCGCGTGCGCGTGCTCGGCTCGAAGAACCAGTTCACCACGAGCCGCCCTTGCAGCAGGGGCACCTTGCGGATGCCGCTTTCCCGCGCGGACACGGCCAGGAACTGCGGAGCGGTATCGAGTATCAGCTCGAGTTCACCGCGCGACAGGTCCTCAATACCCACCAGGTCTTTTCGCGTCCAGAGCGTTTGCGCCGCAGCCGTCATGGCT
>JAVEWL010000529.1:0-4270 GCA_034004565.1 FCB group bacterium
CCTCGCGGACGAGTTGGGCCTGCTGGTGTACGAAGAGCCGGCCATCGGGTGGATCGAGAAGTCGCAATGGATGCAGGCGCGCTGCGAGCGCGAAGTGCGGGAGATGATCCTGCGCGATCGCAACCATCCGAGCGTGGTGGTGTGGGGCATGTTGAACGAGACGGGCAACGCGGGCTACCGGATTAAGGGCGGCGCGCAACTTATCAAGGACGAGCTGTGTGTATTGGCGCGGTCGCTCGATCCGAGCCGTCTCATCATTGACGATTCGGGCGGCGTGAACGCGACCAAGGAACCGGCGCGGTTCATGCGTCCGTATCACGACGTGCTCGAACCCTACGACGATCTGCACGTGTATCAGCGCGCGCCCGTCGATCACGAGATTGAGTCGTACTACCGCCACAACGGCGATCCGCAGACGCTGGTGTTTCTTTCGGAGTTCGGTTTCGGCGGCATGGAAGATTTGGAGAGCGTGATCGCGCAGTACGGCGAGGACGCGGGCAAGCTGAAGGACGCGCGTTTCCTCGAGGCGATGCTGGAGGCGGGACGCAAGGGCTTCGAGGAGCGCGGTCTCGAGCGGGTGTTCACGGATTTCGCGCAGTTTGCCGCGGCAACGCGCGAGTTGCAGTCGGATGCCGCGCGCTACCAGATTGACGCCTTGCGATCGAACACCAAGCTCGGCGGGTATTGCTACACGCAGCTTGCCGACGCGGGCCACGAGTTTTGCGCGGGCATGTTGGACCGCTGGCGCCGGCCCAAGCCGGTGTTCAAGGTGCTGGCCGATGTGCAGAAACCGTTGCGTCCGCTCATTCAGATTCCGCGGGTAAACCTGGCGCCGCGCGAAGAGGTGCCGGTCACGGTGATGCTCGCGAACGACGAGCGTTTCGAGGGCCGGGTCGATCTGTCGCTGCAGGTTGTGGGCCCGACGAACCAGGTGTTGTGGAAGAAGAAGCGTTCGATCAACGTGAGCCGCGGGAACCGCGAGATCTGGTCGGGCAACGTGTCCGCCTCGGGTTCACCCGGTACGCACAAGTTTGTGGTGCGTTTGCAGGCGGGGTTCAAGGTGGTCGCGGAGAGCGCGGTCGAGTTCATGGTTTTCGAGCGGCCCGAGTCGGCGGACGTGGAGATCCACGTGCTGGATCCCGCGGGCCGGTGGGCGGAAGCGTGCGCGTCGCTCGCGAAACGGACGTCGGCCAACGCGCCGGTGCATGTCATTCCGCCGCTGGCGAACACGATCCGCGCGTATCCCGAGAAGGATCTCTTCTCGATCCTGAGCGCGGTGAAGGGCGGCGCGGTGGCGCTTTTCTTTGGCACGCCGAACGACTGGAACGACCTTGCCGAGCAGATCGATCCGGGCATCCTGGCCACAAGCAAGGACGCCGTGGGCGCGTTCCTGGGCATTTACCATTATGCGAAACTGCACCCGGTGTTCGACGGTTTGCCCGCGCGCGGGCTTATGCGCCAGGCGTACCGCAACACGATCCCGGCCAGGAGCTTTAAAGAGCTCAGCGACGAGGATATTTGCGGCTCGTACGATACGAGTCCCATCGCGGCGGGCAATTACATGGTTGGCGCGACCGACTGGTGGGGCAGCGACATCCTGGTGCGGCGGTTCGGGCTGGGGCGCCTGGTGTTCACGCACCTGCGGGTGCTCGAGTGCCTGGGTTCGGACCCGGTCGCGGACCGGCTGTTCGTGAATATGCTGAAGCACTTCTCGCGCCGCGCACTGCCGGCCGCCGACGCCCCCGCGCTCGACGTGAAAGCCTTGGAGTGGCTGCGCCGCGAGCGCACGGACAACGTGCGGCACTGGAAGGTGCTGGGGATGTTTCCGAACTGGGGCAACAACGGGCACAACCAAGTGTTCCCGCCCGAGCAGGACATCAGCTTCGACGCGGTGTATCCCGGGTGGTATAAAGCTATTTCGTGGAAGAGCTGGTTCTCGCGGATTCAGGACGAGCACCTCATTGATCTTCAGGAAGCGCTCACGCCGGTCTACGAGTATTACCCGCGTTTCGACTGGGGCACGGCCTATGCGTATGCCGAATTCACCTCCGAACGCCGGCAGAGCGTTCGCCTTCGGCTGGCCGCGCAGGACTCGATGAAGGTGTGGCTGAACGGCAACCTGATTCACCAGAGCGTGGCGGCGCCGCCGTTGGGCCAGCTTGATCGCCAGACGGCCGACAGCTTCGTGCGCCAGGGCCGCAATACGTTGCTGGTGAAGGTGTCGAAGATGCCGGGCGAGTTCCGTTTCTCGGTGAATATCGATTCCGCCGAGAAGGAGCCCGTGCAGATCAAATGGTGGCGGTGAGCCGCTTGGTTTTATGAAGAATGGGAACCGGGAGTGTCTGATGGGTTCCCGTATTCCGTGTTGTTTTCCTCCCCTCTTTCGCCGCGGACATGATCCATTTTGGACCCATAGTCCAACGTTGTCTTTTTTGGGGGGTGAGGCGTTTCAAGGTTGAAAGATGGACGTACGGCACGTAAAATTGGCACAGGAGGAGCCGTATTATGTCCAAAGTAGTTTCTGTTGAGGAAGCGATCCGCCAGATCCCGAACGGGGCCACAGTTTTGATCAATCCTTGTCCCGCGGAAGAGGTGTACGGGGGTATCGAGCGTGCATTTCTGGAGACGGGCACACCGAACGATTTGACCGTGGTGTGGAGTGCGGGGATAGGACCGTTCAGTGCCGAGGCGAAGGGCATGAACCATTTTGCCCATTCCGGCATGGTTAAGCGGCTTATTGGCGGACACTTTGGGCTGAACCACGCGCTCGTGAAGCTTATTGCCGAGAACGCGGTCGAAGCGTACAACCTGCCTCAGGGGACCATGACGCAGTTGTACCGGGAGATTGCGGCGAAGCGTCCGGGCCTGATCACGCGCGTCGGCCTTGGCACGTTTGTGGATCCGCGCTTGGAGGGCGGCAAGCTCAACGAACGCACGCGCGCCTGCGAGGACCTGGTGGAAATCATCACGGTGGGCGGGCGCGAACATCTGTTGTATAAATCGTTTAACGTGGATGTCGGTCTCATTCGCGGCACGTGGGCCGATCCCGACGGCAACCTGGTTTGCGAAGACGAGGCCTTGTTGATGGAGAGCCTGGAGGTGGCCATGGCCGCGCGCAACTGCGGCGGCATTGTCATCGCGCAGGTGGAGTCGGTCAAGGACACGCCGGCGTCTCCTCACAGCGTGCGCGTGCCGGGCATCTTCGTGGACTATGTGGTTGTGGCTTCGTGCCGGCAGATGCATCCGCACACGTTGTTTGTCGAACACGATCCCTGTTATTCGGGCCGCACGCGGGTCAACCTCGCCGACGAGGTTCATCCGCTGCCCCTGGGCATTGAGAAGATCATTTGCCGGCGGGCGGCCATGGAACTGCGGCCGGGCATGAACGCCAACCTGGGCGTGGGCATCCCGATGGGTGTGGCGGCGGTCGCGTTTGAGGAGGGCCTCCTGGAAGACTTCGTGTTGAACAACGAGGTGGGGGCCATCGGCGGTTTGCCCGAGGGCGGCAAGAACTTCGGTCCGGCGAAGAATCCCTCCGCGTTCATTTCGCAGGCGGCGATGTTCGATTTTTACGACGGCGGCGGTCTGGACTTGTCGTGCATCGGCATCGCGCAGGTGGACAAGGAAGGCAACGTCAATGTGAGCAAGATCGGTCCGAAGGTGATCGGTTCGGGCGGGTTCATCAACATCACGCAATCGGCGCGCTGCCTGCTTTTCTGCGGCGAGTTTACGGCCGGCGGCCTCGATGCCGTGATTGAGGACGGCGTGCTTTGTATCCGTCAGGATGGGAAGGTGCAGAAGTTCGTCGATTCGGTGCAGCAGATCACGTACAGCGGCAAGATTGCCCGTGAAGAGGGCCACAAGGTTCTCATCATCACCGAGCGCTGCGTGTTTCGCCTTGCGCCGGAAGGCCTGGTGCTGGCGGAAGTGGCGCCGGGCATCGATATTCAGCGCGACATTCTTGACCGCATGGGTTTCACGCCAATCGTGCCGGACGAGGTGCCGCTGATGGATGCGGCGCTGTTCCGCGCGGAGCCGATGGGACTCAAGAGAAAGGCTTCGCCGGCGGCGGTGTGAACCGCGGCAGTCTGTATGTGGCTAAAGGCGGGACTTGGGATTTTCGATTTTCGATTTTAGATTTTAGATTTTAGATTTTTGTAACACTTTAGCCGAATGCCGGAGAGGCTGTCCGGGTGGCACCTTCAGGCCGCGTGACGAAGGAGCGTGGCTTGTGGGTGGGATTGATGCAAGAAGCCGCCCCCTCACCCCA
>JAVEWL010000530.1:0-4270 GCA_034004565.1 FCB group bacterium
GACCTGCCCGCGCGTGGTGGTGCTCGATGCGGGGCAAGTGGTGGCGGACGGCGCGGCGCGGGAAGTGCTTGCGGACGCAGCCCTGATGGAGCAAACGGGCCTGGAAGTGCCTTATTCCCTGCGGTAAACGACGATTGACCGGCGCCTGAGCTGGAGGGCGGTTCGGAGTGCGGTGCCACGGAATGGCACAAAATAAAAGCGGGGCCTCGGCACAGCCCGGGCCCCGCGCGAGATGACCGCGTGCGTCACGCGAGACGTGGCGCCTAGACCATGTCCTTCAAAGCCTTGAGCGGCGACGCCTTGACGACGTTTCGCGCCGGCTGAGCCTTGAAGATCTGCTCTTCCTTCGTGAACGGGTTGATTCCCTTGCGTGCCTTGGTGGCCGGTTTTCGCTTGACCTTGAGCTTGAGGAGACCAGGAATGGTGAAGACGCCGGGGCCTTTCTTGCTGAGATCCCGCTTGACCATGCCGGTCATTTCCTCAAACACCGCGATCACCTGCTTGCGGGTAAGTCCCGTCTTCTCTCCCAGTTCGCGATAGATTTCGCCCTTGGTTCGCGGCTTGACCGTGGCGGTCGACTTCTTTGCCCCGGGTGCGGTTGATGTCGCTATTGCTGCCTTCTTTTTCGCCATAGAAAAGAATCCTTTCCTGTAAAGAACTGCCGGTCTATCGGCATCCTCAATTGTTTGCCGCTACAAATGACGCGTCCTCCGGTGTGGCACTCGGCCGCACGTCGCCGGATTGGGCGATACAATCCAGGAAATCGCTCGCAATAGCAAGCAATTCTTTTCAAAAATCCCCTAAAAAATAGGACAGAACGTCAACCGTCGGGGCGGACCGCGTTGGGAAAGGGTGGCCGCGCGCTACTCGGTGGGCAGCAAAGTGGTCGTCCAATTGTGCTGGCAGGGACCGCGATGGACGCCGCTTCCGGCTCCGTCCGGCTCCATGTCGTCGCTGTGAGTTTTTTGCCGCGGCGACCGCGCCAGGTCGCTCGGCGAAGCGCCGGATTCCAGCCAAAGTTCGAGGAAAACGTAGGGTTCATCCGCGTCCGCGGCCGCGCGAAAAGCGTCGAGCGAGGCGCCCCAGTCTTGCCCGGTTGCCTCGAATACCCGCTCAAAAACCCCCAAATCCAGGTTGTAACGCCTGATCCCAAGCATCCAGGCGTTGTTCACCGGCAGGCCGGCCGAAACCCATTCGTAATTGGACGGGTAGTTCATCAGCGGGCCGACCTCTTCCACAAAGCGGCGAGCGCCGGCCTCGAAAATCAGGCGCCGGTCGGCAATCTTCCGCTCGCTCGGAAGGTCGGACGAGTAGAAGGCGTCCAGCTCACCGTACAACTCCAGGGCAAAGTCGCTGTACCGGTCCACGTCTTCGAACCGCCCGAACGCCTCCTCCACACGCCCCGGTTCATCCGGGTAGCGATCGGAGAAATAGGCCTCGGCGCCGCGCCGGCCGAAAAACGTCGCCAGGCTTTCGTTGAACGACGTGTCGCTCGCCCGCCACACCGTGTTGTGCAACATCTCGTGAATCACCGTATCCACCAGGTTGAACTCGTCCCGTTCAAGCATGGGCGACAGAATCGGATTCGCGAAGTAGCCGATGCCGCTGTACGCGTCGATCTGGTAAATGAAGACGTCGAAGTCCTGCCGCTGAAGCTCCTGACGCTTCGCCTCGGCGGCCGCCTGGTTGAAATACCCGAGGTAGGGCACCGTGCCGACCAGCGGAAACGTCCACGTCTTGGGCGCGAAGGCGTCTTTCCGAGACGCCGACAGGTTGAACGCCACCGGCTTGCCGCCGGAATCGTAGAACGTCGTGTAGTTGTCGCCGACGTCGAGGCCGATGACGTCGCGGGCGAAAATGCGCGCGTCCAGGATCAGATTCAGCTTGGCAATCTGCTTCTCGTTGAGCTTCCCGCTCTCGATCGCCTGCTCGACCGGAACGACGCGTCCCAGCAGATCGAGCTGAGCCACGGCGGCCGGAACCAAGTACGCGAAGTCCACATTGCACCCGACCCAGAACACGCACCCGCAGGTCAGAAACAAACCACTGAGTCGCAACGCTCTTCGCCGTTTGACACCACGCATGACAAGGCTCCTTGTCGATTTCCTCACTTCACATTGCTCACGATGAGTGTATGCACGTGCCCCAGGAATGAAATGGCGACAGGACCGAACGCCGGTGGCGCGATGCCACGCTTTGCCGCCGTCGTGCCGGACGGCGAGCGCCGGCCGCCGCACGGAAATATAGACTGATTCGGCGGATCAGACGGGTTCGGGCTCGGCTTCCGCGGTTGCGGATCGTTTTCCGGAAAACAGCTTGGAAAGGCAGAACCGCCTGCTGCGGGAGATGAGGGTGACCAGGGAAAGGAGCCAGAGCCCCACGTTTTCCGGGAGCTTCCGGCACATATAGACATCGCCGCCGCCGCACCCGCAGTCAAAATGGATATCGCAAAAGGGCGTGCCTTCGGCATTGTGGATGCCGACGGCGCGCATCGCGATGGCGATCGTGAAGCCGGTCAGCATCACCAGGATGGTCAGGGATGCGCCTCGGATCAAGACGCCCGCGAGCAGCAGCACTCCGCAAAACATCTCGATCCACGGCAGCGTCACGGCGATGTTGTTGAGCAGCACATACTGGCTGGCCGGCACCAGTTCGTATTCATGAATCAACTTGAGGAACGCGACCGGTTCGGTGGCCTTGGACCAGCCCATCGAAATGAACATCAGCCCGAGCACGAGGCGCGCCACGAGTAGCGGAATGCCGGTGTCGTCAATGCGGCGAATAAGGCTGGGTCGCATGTTTCACCCCTGTTCGTTCGGGTAAACAATGTCATTGCTGAGGCGTTCACCGCGCTCGCACGGAAGACCGTCCGCGGTCCATTGCGTAATGCCACCGTTGTAAATGAAGAGCTTGGCTGGATCGATGCCGTTGTCCATCAGGTCGCCGGCCGCCAGCTTGCTGTCCTCGCACTTTCCGCCGTTGCAGTAGAGGATGATGCGTTCGGCATTGCGGCAGGCGGGCAGCACATCGTCGAGGTATCGTTCGGCGTAATAGTGGTCGAGCTGGAACGCCCCGGGGATGTGGTACTCGGCGTAGCTTTTGTCGTCGCGAGCGTCGATGAAGACTTCGCGTTCCTCGGCATACGCGTGCCCCTGGTAAACCTCAATCGCCTCTTCGTGGCTGATGAGCTGGAATCCCTCGTCCGTCAGTTCGGGTTCCGTCGCGGTTTCATCGCCGTCGATCACGCCAGCCAACGGTTCCGGCGTGCGATTCGTGGGAGCCGGCGTCACTTTGACGGTGGCGCGCAGATGGTCCTTGCCGAGGGCAAGTGGCTTGTCATTCATCGCGTTGGCCGTGAGGCCAATACCCCATCCGACCGCTACGACGGCCAGGGCTTCCAATACCGTAATGATGCTGGTTTTCACCATTGGCCGGCTTTCTCCTTGCCGAAGCGAACATGCGCATGGCGTATGCTAACCCGTACGTAGAGCTCTAAATCGATCTTCCCTTCGATGGAGATTCGCGTCAACGCAGAGGGCCCGATGTTACGGCCCGGTTACGGCCTAAGGCGAGCCCTAGGACGACCCTGGACCCGTGTGGCCAAGACGCCGGCGCCCGATTCCCCTTTCCTATTCGACCGCGAATCGATGTCGGTCCTGTAACCTGGCAAGGTTGCCATCCCTCGGCTGTCTCGGCTAAACTTCGCGGTTTTGACACCTTCATTTTGAAACTCGTCTGAAGGCAGGAGCTCTTTAATGGCTGTGTACAACGTCCCCGACATTCGGAACATTGCTTTAATGGGCCATTCCGGCGCTGGCAAAACTTCACTCGCCGAGGCCATTCTTCACAAAACCGGTGTAACCACTCGATTGGGGAGCGTGCCAGATAAGACAACACTGCTGGACTTCGCAGACGATGAGAAGGAGTCCTCCCACTCGATCGATTCGGCGTGCTGCTTCGTTCAATACGAAAACAAGCACATCAACATCGTCGACACTCCGGGTTCGACCGACTACTGCGGCCAGGCCATCCCGGCACTGGCGGCGGTCGAGACGGGCGTGCTGGTTCTATCCGCGGCCGCGGGCATCGAGGTGAACTCCCGAAAGATGATGGAGCGGGCGACGGAATTCGGCATCGGCCGGATGATCGTTATCAACAAGATCGACGCGGACAACGTCAACTTCGACGAGCTGCTAGGCAGCATTCAGGAATTCTTCGGCAGTCAGTGTGTGCCCATCAACCTTCCCGCGGGCAAGGGAAGCTCGGTGAT
>JAVEWL010000531.1:0-4266 GCA_034004565.1 FCB group bacterium
GCCCTATCCTCCGCACGGGCACCTAAATCGTACCATCAGTCCATAAGAATGCGCCAGAGCCCGGGGACGCAGAACTCCTTCTCTGCTTTCTTGACAAGAACTTATCATGGATGTCCCTGCTTTCCGCCTCAATCAATCTCCGGCGTAGGGGCCATCACACCCTCGGGAATCTTGCGTACCAGCGACTTCTTCCAGCGTCCGGTGAGGTAATACGCCAGGCTCGCAACGGTCCCCACAACCAGGCTCGCCAGCACCGCATACCAGATGCCCTCCACCGTGCCCATTCGATGAGAAAGGTAGGCCGCCAGCGGCACGCGCACCGCCCAGAAGGTAATGAACGTGAAAACGGTCGTGACCGCCGTCTGGCCCGCGCCGTTGATGACGCCGTTGCTAACGAACATTACCGCGAACATCAGGTAGCCCAGCCCTACGATCCGCAGATACTGCGTCCCGACCACAATCACATCCGCGTCGTTCGAGAACAGCCCAATGAGCCACGCCGGGACCGACAACGCCAAGGCCGAAGCAACCGCCGTAATGGCGCAACTGAGGGCCACGCCCCAGCGAAAAACCTGGTGCACTCGCTCAAACCGTCCCGCGCCGATGTTCTGTCCGGCCAATGTCGAAACGGCCATGCCGACGGTCATCGCCGGCATGAACGCGAGCTGGTCAATCCGCATGGCGATGCCGAACGCCGCGGAACTGTGTGCGCCGTAGCGATTGATCATCGACACGATGAACAACATCCCCAGCGACACCAGCGCCTGCTGGATCATGGTGGGGATGCCGATCTTCGCGGTCAGGATCGTCGTGGGCAGGTGTAGCCTGAGGCGACGCCAATCCGGCGCGGCAATGTGGTCGCGTTTCTGCACGTAAATCGCAATCGATACGAACGCACCGGCCTGCGCGACGATCGTGGCCCAGGCCGTGCCGTTGAGACCCAGCCGCGGCAGCCCCAGCAGCCCAAACATCAGCAGCGGATCCAGGATCGCCGTCACCACAAGCGAGGCGGCCTGAAAGTAAAGTGGCGAGCGCGAATCGCCCACGCCTCGCATCACCGACGCCAGGAAATACACACCGAACATGAACGGTGTCGTCCAAAGGAAGATGCGGAAGTAATCCACCGCCATAGGCAGCACGTCCGGCGGGGTCTGCATGGCCCGGAACACCGCCTCCGCGCTGAGTTGCCCCGCGACAAAACAAAACACCGCCACCGCACCCGTCAGCACCAGCGAATTCTGCACCACCCGCTTCAGGCGCACCATGTCCTTCGCGCCGTACGCCTGCGACACGAGGATGCTCGACGCAAGCGTCAGTCCCCCGGCCACCGCCATCAGCAGGAAGAATATTGGAAAGCTGACCGTTAGCGCCGCCATGGCGTTCGCGCCGAGCCCGTTGCCCACCCACGCGGCGTTGATGATGCTGTACGCCGTGTGCAGCGTGCTGCCCACCAGCATCGGAATCGAGAATTTCACCAGGTGCCAGGGCACGCTGCCCGTGGTCAAATCAACACCGCGCATGCCGGGGCGTCGCGCGGGCGTGCTTTCAGCGGAATCGGTGTCCATGTTCAGTGAGGCTTTCAATGCGGTTCAAGCGGAAGAATCAACCAGACACGAAAGTTCAATTGTACCAGATCACATGCGCACCCTTCAGACCCGATTGGGCAACCGCGCCGCTCCTGCGCTATGCTTAACCCAGTGCCCGGGTTCAAGAGGAGAAGACGCCGTGAAGCATGTAGTCGCGTTCTTGATGCTTATCGCTGCCACTTGCGCCGTGGCGCAGGAAATCCCTTGGCCGTCCGCCACCGCGCAGAAGCTGCCCCGTTGGCGGGGTTTCAACCTGCTCGAGAAGTTCCACCTGGACTGGTCGAACAAGCCGTTCGTCGAGGAAGACTTCCGTCTGATCCACGAACTCGGCTTCAATTTCGTGCGCCTGCCCATGGACTACCGCGTCTGGATTAAGAACAACGACTGGACCCAATTCAACGAGGACGTCCTGCTCGAGATCGATCAGGCCGTGGAGTGGGGGAGGCAGTACGACATCCACGTCTGCCTCAATTTCCACCGCGGCCCCGGCTATTCGGTCGCCGAGCCACCCGAAGCAAAGGACCTCTGGACCGACCCCGAGGCGCAACGGGTGTGCGCGCTGCATTGGGCCACGTTCGCGAAGCGCTACAAGGGCATCCCCAACGAACGCCTCAGCTTTGACCTGCTGAACGAGCCGCCCGAGATCGATCCCGCCGTGCACGCCAACGCGATCGGCGTACTGGTCGAGGCCATACGCAAGGAGGACCCCGGCCGCCTCATCATCGCCGACGGACGTTCCTGGGGCACCATACCCAACACCGAGCTTGTTGCCTTGGGCGTGGCCCAGTCCACCCGAGGCTACGCCCCCGCGCCTGTTTCGCATTACCAGGCCAATTGGATGCCGGGCGCCGACCAATGGCCCGAGCCGGCCTGGCCCCTGGTCAACGTGCCGCCCTACTTGTACGGACCCTCCAAACCCGATCTCGCCGGACCGCTCGAATTCTCAGGACCGTTTCCAGAAGCCATGACCGTCCGCGTGCGCGTGGCCGTGGTGTCCGCCTCGGCACGCGTCATCGCCAAAGCCGACGGTTCCACGGTGTGGGACAAGACCTTCGTCTGCGGTCCCGGCGAAGGAGAATGGAAAGAAGCCGTCTTCAAACCCCAGTGGAACACCTACCAGAATACCTACGACCGCGACTATACCTTCGAAGTGCCCGCGGGCGCACAGGCCATTCAACTGGAGTGCGTGGAAGGAGACTGGATTCGCCTCGCCGAAATCGGATTTGCAGTCGAGGGCGAAAAGGAGCAAGTGCTCGGTCTCTTCGACTCCTGGGGCAGGAAACCGGACGTCGTAACAGTAAACACCAAAGAAGATCCCTGGCGCTTTGAAAGTCCCGAGACCTGGAACCGCGAGCGCCTGAAGAAGCTGTATATCGAGCCCTGGAAAGCGCTCGAGGCGCAGGGCGTGGGCGTGATGGTCGGCGAATTCGGCGCCTACAACAAGACCCCGCACGACGTGACCCTGCGTTGGATGGAAGACTGGCTCAAGAATTGGCAGGAAGCCGGCTGGGGCTGGGCGCTGTGGAACTTCCGCGGCCCCCTCGGTGTCCTGGACAGCCAACGCGCCGATGTGGACTACGAAGACTGGCAAGCCCACAAACTCGACCGAAAAATGCTCGACCTGCTCCAGCGGTATTGAAGAGATGGCCCTCGTCCATCAGGTCCATATGGTCCATATGGTCCATCGCACGTTCTGTTCCCCTCGCCTTATCCGGCCAAAGCCCGCCGCCTCCGACTCAAGTGCCACGCCAAGATCCCCATCAGCACCGTAAACGCCACGCTCATTCCCAGCGTGAGGAAATTCGTCGTCCGCATCCCCGCCCGAATGGCCTCCGGTTCCGTGCCGCCCACCAGCCACCCGATAATCTCCGTCTGGAAGATAGGCCCAATGCTCCCCAGGCCGTTCACAACCCCCGCCACCGCAACGGCGTTGTTGTTACCCGCCACTTCGACCGAAGCCGCCCCGCAAAGAAGCGTGTCCGGCCCATACAGCATGAACCCCACCAGCCCGAACCAGATGGCCAGCGCCGCAGGCGTCGTCCCAAGCTGTATTACCGCCACATAGCCCACAACCATCCCGATGCCCATGACGAAGCACAGCTTGGCCCATTGCCCGCGAAAGACCCGGTCCAGTGCCCAACCCGCGAGAATTACCCCCGCCAGTCCCGCAATGTCGAAGATCTGCGAAAAATAGCTCGCCTTCTCGGCGCTGAATCCCTGGATCTGAAGAAACGCGGGAAGCCACAAATCCAGCGAATAACGCATGAACTTAATGCAGAAATAGGCAAGACCCATCGAAAGAACGATCGGGTTCAGCGCCACCTGGAGATACTCGGCGAACGATACCCGCTCGTTGTTCGAGGCGTCCACGGAAGTCCCGGTCTTTTCGAGCGTGCCGACGATCGGCTCAAGCCCAACGTCCTGCGGCTTCGTGCGCTGCCAGAAGTAGATGACCCACCAGATGACGAAGGCGATAAGCGTGCAGCCCCAGAAGGACCAGCGCCATCCGCCGAAAGTGATATCCGCATAGCCGAACAGCGAAACATGCCACTGGGCGCCCAACAGAAACCCGCCCAGCGATTTCACCAGCATGTTGCCTATCAAGTAGCTGGTCGACCACACCCCCATGATGGTCCCGCGCTCCTTCTGGCGAAGCCAATGCGCCACGCCCCCCACGGAC
>JAVEWL010000532.1:0-4256 GCA_034004565.1 FCB group bacterium
CGACCACCGTCTTCTCCAGCAACTACCAGTTCGTATACCTCTACTCCTCCTTCGGCACGCAGAACGCATCGCACGCGGGCTTTGAAGAATGGGCCGTCCGCGAAGTCGAGAGCACCAACGAAGTGGTTCCCGAGCCCGCGACCCTCTCGCTGCTCGGCCTCGGCCTCGCCGGAATGGCCGCCCGTCGCCTGCGCAAGCGCAGCTAAGAACCCGTCAAGACCTCAAGCCGAGGCCGGATCGCACGAAAGGCGGTCCGGCCTCGTTGCCTTTCCCGCCTCGTTCCGCCCCCTTTCGTGCACGTGCCCGTAATCAGCAGTTAGGAATTCGCCGTTGGCCGTTGGCCGTTAATCACTGGACATTGGCCGTTGGCCGTTAGATGTTCGCCATTGGACATTAGCCGTTGGCCGTTAATCACTGGACATTGGCCGTTGGCCGTTAGATGTTCGCCATTATTGGACATTAGCCGTTGGGCGTTGGCTGGTTTTGCTTTCACGACCCCGTAGGGGTCGAATGTGAATAGCCGGGGGTGACCGACCGAAGGGAGGGAACCCCCGGTCCTCGCCCCCAGCGTCACGACCCTATAGGGGTCGCACAATCAAGCGCCCAAGGCAATGCGTTGTGCGACCCCTATAGGGTCGATAGCGGAGGGGGGGCGGCGATCCGGGGGTTCCCTCCCTTCGGTCGGTCACCCCCGGCTATTCACATTCGACCCCTTCGGGGTCGCAAAGCCAAAGGCCCATCGCGGTACCCTCGTCGAACGTCGAACTGCGAACTGCGAACTGCGACAGAAAGACGATCTTTCAAGGCGCACCTCCGGCGAGACATCCCTCAGGCCGCAAAAAAAAGACGGCGGCACCCACCATGGTGGCTGCCGCCGTGAAGTCTATCGCAATTGTTACGCCGTGGGGGCTTTTTCCTGAGATATCTTGCCGATGATGGCTGTGGTCGACTGCCCTTCGACGCCTTCGACAAGCGCGATCCGGCCGCCGTAGCCTTCGACGATCTTGCGCTCGTCCTGATTGATGGTGTCGATGGTGTAATCGCCGCCCTTCGCGTACACATCAGGCTTAAGCCGTTCGATGATGCCCATCGGCGACGGCTCGTCGAAGATCGTCACGTAGCTCACGCACTCCAGCGCCGACAACACCTGCGCGCGGTGCAGCTCGTTGTTGACCGGCCGATCGGGCCCCTTGTTCTTCTTCACCGACGCGTCGCTGTTAAGCCCCACGATAAGCACATCGCCCTCCTGCGCCGCGCGCAGCAGATACGTGATATGCCCCACGTGCAGCAGGTCGAAGCAGCCGTTCGTCCAGATGACCGTCTTGCCGCGCTGACGAAGCTGTTCCATCAGCACCACCAACTGGTCGATCGAGCGCAGCTTCGTCGGTCCGCCGCCGCCCATCAAATCCTTCTCGAGTTCCGCGCGCGGCACCGTTACCACGCCCGGCTTCTCGACCGCAATGCCTGCCGCCGAGTTGCCCACGACCGCCGCGTCGTGGAACGTGCCGCCGCTCACCAGCGTCACCGCCACCGCCGCCGTGACCGTGTCGCCCGCGCCCGTCACATCGATGACGTTGCGCGGCGAAATGGGCACGTCCGTGATGCTGCCGTCCGCCGCGAAGATGCTGATGCCGTGCGGTCCGCGCGTGATGAGCGCGCTCTTGCAGACTTTCAACAGCGCCTGCCCGGCCTTGCGCAGCGTATCCACATTTGTCACCTCGATGCCCGCGCCCTTGCCCGCCTCGCGGTCGTTCGGCACGATGACGTCGAAGCCCTTCAACTCGCCCGCGCGCTCGCGCGAATCGCCAACCGTCAGCAGCTTGTGCTTCGCGGCCAGCGCCACGATTTCGTCCAGCACGCGGCGCGTGCACACCGCCGACACCTGGTCCACCGCGATGATGCAATCGACCTGCGGCGCCAGTGCGCGCATTTGTTCGATAAGCTGATCCTCAATTTCCGCACGCAGGAACGTCGGACGCGGCGTGTCGGTGCGAAGAATCTCCTGCGCCGGCGCATTGAACGTGCCCGCGCGCAGCTTGCCGTAGGTATTCGTCGGCGCCTTCGGGTCGATGACCAGGTGATCCGCATTCACATTGCGGACCTGGAACTCCTTGCGCACGATCTGCCCGTTGACGTCGTCGCCAACCACGCCCACCATATACGTCGTCGCGCCCAGCGCCGCCACGTTGCACGCGGCATTGCCCGCCGCGCCCGGATTGTGCCGACGTTCCTGCACTTCATACACCGGAATAGGCGCCTCGAGGCTGATCCCCGTCACCGTGCCGAAGACATTCTCATCGAGGTAAATGTCGCCCACAACCATCACGCGCGCCTTGTCAAAACGCGCGAGCAGGTCGCGAAAATGCTGCTGCTGGTCCATGCGTGCGTACTCCTCCGACGCAGTCAATTATGGAAGTCCCGTGATTCGGGCGATTGTAACGGAAGGGCAGAAGGCAGTCAAAGGGAGGGAAAGTAAGATGGGTCTTATGAGTCATATGGGTCCTATGGGAACACTCAACCCATAAGACCCATTCGACCTATAAGACCCATTCGGTTACTTCAACCTGAATATCCGCATCAGCAGCTTCAGCAGCATGCGCTGGAACCATCGTCCCATGGCGCCCTTTGCCTTGGCTTTCTGCTCCGCCAGCCACCCGTCCACCCGGCGAAGGTAGGTCCCCAGCGAGCGGGTTACTCGCTGGATCGGACGTTTTTTAGTTTCTCCTGGAAGCGATGCTGCAACGGATAGGCCTGATGATCGGTCGCGGCCTGGAACTTCTCAAGCAAATCGCGCTGTTCCCGCGTGAGCTTCGTGGGCGTCTCGACCTGAATCTTCACGATCTCGTCGCCCTGGCGATACCCGCGCAAATCCGGCACGCCCTGGTTGCGCATGCGGAAGAGCTGGCCCGACTGCGTGCCGGGCGGAATCTTCAACTCCGCTTCGCCCCGCAACGTCGGCACGCGCAAGGTCGCGCCCAGCGCCGCCTGCACAAAGCTGATCGGTACCTCGCAGATCACGTCGTTGCCTTCGCGGATAAAGATCTCGTCCGGCAACACTTCGATGTAGATATAAAGGTCCCCGCGCGGCCCTCCGCCGTCGCCCGGTTCCCCTTCGCCCGCCACGCGCAGGCGCGATCCCGTATCGACGCCCGCGGGCAAATCGACGTTGATCTCGCGTTGTACCCGAACGCGGCCCAGACCGTTGCAGCGCGCGCACGGCTTCGAAACGATGCGTCCCGTGCCGCGGCACTTGGCGCAGCTCTGCGAAATGCTGAAGAAGCCCTGGGCTCTTCGCACCTGGCCCGTGCCGCCGCAATCGGGGCAGGTCTGCGGCTGAGTGCCCGGTGCGGCGCCCGATCCGCCGCATTCCGAGCACATCTCCTGGCGCGCGATCTTGACCGTCTTCTTGGTGCCGAAGGCGGCCTCGCGCAAGGTGACGGCTACCCGCACCTCCAGGTCGTTGCCGGGCGTGGCCGCGCGACGTCGTCCGCCGGCCCCGCCGGGTCCACCGCGTCCAAACAGCACGTCAAAGAAGTCCTCGAACGGCGATTCGAAGCCGCCCCCGCCGGGGCCGCCGCCGCCGCCAAAACCACCGAAGCCGCCAAACCCTTCAAAGCCCCCGCCGCCACCCGCGAATTGTTCGCCGGCGGCGCCGAAACGGTCGTATTGCGCCCGCTTCTCGGGGTTTTTCAGGGTGTCGTACACCTGGTTGATTTCTTTGAGCTTATCCTCGGCGACCTTATCCCCACCCGTTCGATCGGGGTGATACTTGTGGGCCAGCTTCAGATACGCTTTCCGAATCTCATCGGGCGTCGCATCCCGTTTAACACCTAGAATCTCGTAGTAATCCTGCTGAGGCATGGTCTTGTAGCCGGACATGCCGCTACATTCCCTTCACTTTCTATCGGCGATTTCTACCGATCCTTGTCCTTATCCTCGTCCACCACCGTGAAGTCGGCATCCACCGCTTCGGCCTGTTCGTCGGCCGGTTCGGCCTCGGCGGTACCGCCGTCGGTCGCTCCGGAGCCGGCCTGGGCCTGCGCGCTCGCCGCCGCATACAGCGCCTCGGCCATCTTGTGCGAGGCCTGCGTCAGCGCGTCCATGGCCGACTGAATCGCGTTCGCGTCGTCGCCCTCGAGCGCCTTGCGCAACTCCGCCATCGCGGACTCGATGGTCTCCTTGTCCTGCGCGCCGATCTTGTCCTGAACGTCGCGCAGCGATTTCTCCGTAGTATACAGCAGGCTGTCCGCGTTATT
>JAVEWL010000533.1:0-4251 GCA_034004565.1 FCB group bacterium
TAGACGATGCAAGCCGCCTGTGGCGTCGGGTGATCGCAACCCTGGCTTTCAGGCGCCCCGTATCCGCCTGGGCCGCATGACGCGCAAAAGAACGCATTTCTCAACAGCCCCACAGTCCCTGTTTTCCGGACGTGGGACTGGGTGAGAGGCCTATGGGTTCGGGGCTCGTCCACGCCGTTCGTCGCGTTCGTGGTTGCACTTTTTGTGTGTTCGTGTCAGGGGAAAAGGGGCGCGAGAAAGGCCTTAAGGCCGGTCACGTAAGTGTCTTCGCAGTAGTAGTAGGCTTCGTCGTGGCCGCCTTGCTGGAGGGTGAGGAATTTCTTGGGAGGGTTGGCGAGCTCGTAGAGGTATTGGCCGTGGGCATAGGGTACGAGGGTATCGTCGAGGCTGTGGACGAAGAGGATCGGCGCGGTAATGCGCGGTATTTTGGATTCGGTGTTGAAGCGATGGCGGAGCAGCAGGCTTGTCGGGATGAAGGGGAGCTTTCTTCTGGCCATGTGGCTTATGGAACGGAACGGACTTTCGAGGATGACGGCGCCGGGCTTAACCTCGGTGGCCAGTTGGGCGGCGACGCCGCTGCCGAGGGAACGTCCCAGGAGGACGATGCGGGCGGGCGAGATCTTCTTCGTTTCGGTGAGCCAGCGCCAGACGGCGCGGACGTCGTTGTAGCAGCGTTGCTCGGAGGGCTTTCCGGTGCTGTTGCCGTAGCCGCCGTAGTCGTAGAGGAGGACGCTGAAGCCAAGGTCGCGGTAGGGTCCGACGGCCTCGAGCCACATGTCCATATTGCCGCCGTTGCCGTGCGAAAAGAGGACGACGCCGCGCGGATGATCGATGGGCATGTACCAGGCGCAGGTGGTGTGGCCGTCGACGGGCAGGTTCAGCTCTTCAAAGGCCCAGTTGTGGATTTCGGGGGAGCGGGTTTGCCCGCGTGTGCCGGGAAAGATGATGTAGGATTGTCCCCAAGCCAACAGGAGCAGGAACACGATGTAGATCGCCGCAAGTTCGATCACGTGCGTGAGCAAACGCCGTTTCCTTTTTCTAGACCGGTCTTCCGGTGCCGCCGGTAATTTTGCCTTGCCCAGAAGCATGTTGTATGTTATACCAAATTTTCGATTTACCCCCACGGGCCGGGAGGACGGGCGGCGTCTCGTGGGTTAATCAAGGGCGCTCTGAAGAGGGGACTCCACGCGATGCAAGAATACAATATCCTGCTCGAAGGCAAACGCTTGCCGGATGCCTGGTACAACATCATGGCCGATATGCCTCCCGGCATGGAGCCTCCGCTGCACCCGGGCACGATGAAGCCGTTGAATGCGCCGGATTTGGAGGCGATTTTTCCCAAGGGGCTGATCGCGCAGGAAATGTCGGGTGACAAGTTTATTTCGATACCGGGCGAGGTGATGGACTTGTACCGGCTTTACCGTCCGACCCCGCTGCGCCGGGCGTATCGGCTCGAGAAGGCCCTCGGCACGCCCGCCAAGATCTACTATAAGAATGAAAGCGTGAGCCCCTCGGGCAGCCACAAGCTCAACACGGCCATTCCGCAGGCCTTCTACAACAAGCAAGAAGGCGTCAACGAACTGAGCACTGAGACCGGTGCAGGGCAGTGGGGCACGGCGCTGTCGATCGCGTGCAAGATGCTGGGCCTGAAGTGCACGGTGTACATGGTGCGGATCAGCTTCGAGCAGAAGCCGTATCGTCGCAGCCTCATCCAGACCTTCGGCGCGGAGGTGATCTCGAGCCCGAGCGACACGACCGATTCCGGCCGTCATTTCCTGCAGCACAATCCCGATACCACGGGCACACTGGGCATGGCGATCTCGGAGGCGGTCGAGGTGGCCGCGAAGAGCGGCGGACGCATCAAGTACAGCCTCGGCAGCGTGTTGAATCACGTGCTGATGCACCAGTCGATCATCGGCCTCGAAGCCAAGGAACAGCTCGCGTCGGTCGGCGAATATCCCGACGTGGTCGTGGGTTGCTGCGGCGGCGGGTCGAATTTCGCGGGCATTGCCTTCCCCTTCATGCAGGATCAATTGGCCGGCGGCAAGAAGGTCGATTGTTTGGCGGTCGAACCGGCGGCCTGCCCGACCCTGACGCGCGGGCTTTATGCGTATGACTTCGGCGACACGGCGCAGTTGACGCCGCTTCTGAAGCAGTACACGCTCGGCCACAGCTTCACGCCCCCCGGCATCCACGCGGGCGGGTTGCGCTACCACGGCGTGGCCAGCCAGGTGGCGTTCCTGGTCAATCAGGGTCTCATGCGGGCCGTGGCGGTCAAGCAGAACCCCGTATTCGAAGCCTGCCTGGCGTTCGCGCAGGCCGAAGGCATCGTGCCGGCGCCCGAGAGCGGCCACGCCATCCGTACCGCCATCGACGAGGCGTTGAAGTGCAAGGCCTCCGGCGAGGCGAAGACCATTCTCTTCAACCTCAGCGGCCACGGGCACTTCGACATGACGGCGTACGACGCGTACTTCTCCGGCAAGTTGCAGGACTACGAGCTGGAAGACAGCGTAATCGAAGCCGCCGAAGAGTGCCTGCCGAAGGTGTGAGGCACAGCTAAGAGTAATCGCGGCCGGGAGTTCCGAAAGGGGCTCCCGGCCGATTCATGTGTAGGCTTTGTGGAGAGGTCCAGGGTACGCCTGGTCCAGTTCCTTCTAGCGCGAGGCGGGCGCAGGCTGGATTTGGGCCAGTTTAGCGTCGATCAACTCGATGAGCTTTGCTCTCCGGGCCACCGGATCCTGTATGTAACTCGAAATGACCTTGTTCCCTTCTATCCTCGTCTTCATCATCTCGGGAGCCAGCAGCTTAATTACGCGTCCCTCGTCATGTTGATCCACCTTGGACTGCAGCAACAATTCCCGATAGTATCGATAGGCCTCAGGAACATCATGTGCCGCGAGCGACCACGCGCATGCGCTCCGTATGCCTGGGGCGCGGGCGGATACCAAGGCTTCTTTGAGCACCGGCACCGCGGCGGGACCGTACGCCTCGTCTATTGCGCGCGCCCATCTAGCCGTCAGCCGGTAATCCTCTTCCTCTGCGAGGAGACGCCCCAGCGGCGCGAGGTCATCCGGATCGGCAATCTTCGCAAGCGCAACGCCCGCCTCCCCTTGCGCTTCCGGAGCCAAGACGATTGACCACAACACATCCCGAAGCCCCTTTACGCGTTCCTCGCCGGCATACTTACAGAGCCAGTAAGCCGTTCCCTTACGCATACTCAGCGCCGGACCGGCATGCACCACCGCCTTATCCATCCGTCTCATCGCAGCCTTCGAAAGGGAAAACTCATGCCGAAGCGACTGCAAGGCACCCAGGGTTCCAACCGCCTGATCGTCCGTTCCGCTGGCGAGGAACGGAAGCACCGTATCGACAATCGCCTCGGCGTCGGCCTCGTATCGTGTCTTGTGCGAGACTATGTAGCGAACGCTTGCCCTATTTGCTCCATACTGGGCCAGGTGTTTCAACACGATCGGCCGCACGTCGTCGTCCGGGAAGTAATTCAAGGCATACCAGGCGAAGGCCCCGGCCTCCTCAGGCGCCGCGAGGTAGGACTGTAGCACCTTGAGCTGCGCCGGTCCCGGATCTGCCGTCAGCTTCGGCAGGTATTCGTGCAGGAGAAGGCCCGCATCGTCCGGTGGCGATTCCTGAAGCTCCCGGAGCAGGGCCGCGCGCTCGGCTTCCGACGACGCTTCCACATCGAACGCGGCCCATTCGGAAGGGGGCGGCAACCAGGACCGCGACACCTTGCTCTCCAGTACCGTTCCAATCGACACCAGGCGCACCTCGTAATGGCCGGGCTGGTCGATCCGGTAGCGCATGTGCAGGGGCACTTTGTCTGAGGTGGACCGGCCGGGATTCATCGGTGCGGGCGGCCCGCTGTATTGCTTCCAGCCGCACTCCAACGGCGGCACGGTCTCGCCGTTTCTGCGCAGTTCCAGGTCGTACAGGTGTTCCTGATTGTACGCATGCGGGAAGAAGGGGAACTGGGGCGCGCCCCACAACGGCTTCCAGGGCTCTACCATGTTACCCTTGCATTCAAGCCGGACCCAGATCGGCATGAGCGTCTTCGCTGGCGAATCGATGTGCAGGACGTGGGAGTCGGGGCCGGTAAGCGGCGTCCCCAGACTCATCAGATGTACCAGGATAACCAAGCATGCCATGGGTGCCACTCCTGTGACCAAGCCTAACGCGCGACCTCATGGGACATTTTCGCAACGGCTGTACATGGTAGCAAGTCTACAGGCTCAACCA
>JAVEWL010000534.1:0-4243 GCA_034004565.1 FCB group bacterium
GTGTGAAATCCCGATGCTGCCCGAGTTCCATCAGGGCCAGATGTTGAATCTCGGCGAGGCTCGTATCGTTCAGTCCGTCGGCGACCGAAACGATCTCCTGGAATTTCTGCTGGGAGTAGAGTTCCCAGGTGCGTTCAATAAGTTCGCTGTTCTGCATGGTTCACACCTCTTGCGGCTGCTCTCAATTTCGGCCGCTTGCAGAAAGCTTTGAAGAAAAAAAACAGGCTGAAAAACCAGAATGTAACCACAGAGGAAACCGGAGGCCTCGGAGAAAGAAGGGAGTAAAGAGAATCTTCCCTTGCTTACCTGTGCTCTTTTTCGCGTTTTCGCTGTTTAAAAAACTTCTCTCTTCTTTTGTGGGTAATTCTTCTTCTCTTTATCAACATAGAATAGCCAGGAAGAAGGTGAACCACGGCGACACGGGGCAAAGATCCACCCGCTGGCATTTTTTTTCAGCAGCCTGTTAATGCGAGCATCAGCAGCCGCGAAACACCGTTAGCCGCGTGTTGTAGTCAAGACGCCCCTCTCCTGTCACCGCCCATTCCGTCGACAGGCTCGATATGTCCGACTTCTACAGTCCGGCCGCGGCGAAGATGTCCACGACGCCTTCGGGGGGCTGACAGCGCGCGAGATGATCTGGCGCAATGGCTCCGCCTCGGCCAGCGGGGCGCACATGGCGAATGTATATGCGGTGTCATTCAGGCACTGAGAAGCCCCAGCATTTCATCGATGAGCTGAAACTCCCCCTCTGGAAACCAGATCGCGGAAATGTGAGCGTCGGCGAGGCGCTGTTCGAGATGAGACTTTTGAGTCGCATCGCTGGGGCACGCAAGGATGGCGTAATGGTGCGGGAGGGAGTCGGCGCCAACATCCTGGGCGATCTTGGTAAAGGTCTGGATGGTGCGGTCGTAGCTCAGGCTGCAACCAAGGAAGAGAAAGCTGAAACTGGTGTAGAGGCGCTTCAATAGCTTCGGAATGGGACGATCGAAGTGAATGTTGCCGTCATTGCCGTAGGCATCGTCGTATTCGGCTTTGGTCAGCACCCGCTCGTCTGCATTGTTGAGGCTTCCGTGAAGTTTGAGGAGGTGCCGCTCTCCTGCCGGGATCGCACGGTAGAAGGCATTGATCGACCCCACGGGCCCGCGGCCTGTGGTCTTCTCGACAAAAGCCTTGCCGCATTTTTCATAGGCTTTTTCCAGCACGCGGTCGAAGTTTGTCGTGATGACACAACTGTCGAAGAGGTCGGGAAGACGCAACACCGCTCCGGTCACTTCACGGGGAGGGTTGAAGTCCCGTTCGAAATCCCGGTTGAAGCGGTTTTCTCCCAGCTTCATCACGAGGTCATCCATCACCCCTTCGTAGTCGCCTTTGTCTTCGAGGCGTTGACGCATGGCATCTTGGTCGAGTCCAGCATCTGGGCAGAGGCTGAGCAGGTATTCCTTCCACTCTGGGCAACCGGCGTTCTTCGACATGCCCGCGCCAACGAAGGGAATCACAAAGCCCCGCTGACAGGCGCGTTTCAGCTCATCGAAGCGGCGTTCGTTGCGATGGAATGTATCGGTATTGAGGACGCGCTGCTTCACGCCCAGGTCGTAGCGCCGAGCCTCTTCGCAATAGAGAAAACGGTCGCCGAAGTAGAAGGCGCGCGCGGGATTGGCCAACGGAATCTCGGCGCCGTCCGGGCGCCGGCAAACCACCTGAATGGTGTCGTCTTCCTTGTCATTCACTGCGGCGTCGAACGCAGCGTGGCGATCGACACCGGCGATCTCTTCGACAGTAGCTTCGAAGTCAAACTTCCGCGGACGCATGAGCGTTCTTTCCGTTGGCGAGTTCGGCGACGAGGGCGGTGAGGAGTTTTTCGGCCGTGGCACGAGAGGCGGCGAGTTGCTGCTCCAACTCGTCCACCAAGGCCATCAGTTGCTCCACTTTGGCCACGATCCGGCGTTGCTCGGCGAGGGGGGGGAGGGGGAACGGGTGATTGATGATTTTAACTTTTGAAATGTTCGGCTGCGCGCCGCCTTCACTTGAAGCGTGAAAAGCCTCCCGTTGCGAAACAAGGTAGTGAAAGAGGTAGGTGTTGAGAACACCGGGAAAAAGTGTGCAGCCGCAAACCGCCTGATTTGTGACGGCAGCCGCCGATAGGATTGCAGCCTTTCCAATCGTCGCGCCATACATCGCGAGCAGGACATCTCCGGGTTTGTTTAACCGGAATGAACACGTCTTCAGGGCCAATTCTGTCACGGTTTCTTCCGCGCTGGCCAGAGACTGGTTATCGTTTAGCTCGCCTGATTTCAGCCAAGGTATGTTGCCTCCATATAGTGCATGGTTTCCGCGTGGAGGCGTCGAACCGGAGCCCCAATCGCCGATTTTGCCGAGGCGAGTCCAAACCCAATTGGGGGGGATTGCGAAAGGTGCGTCATCCTCATTGAGCGGCACTGTGTCGACGCGACGGATTTGACGTGCTTTCACAAGCCGCTCTTGTTCGGCCGAGATCGCGCACAGTAACTCCTCCACCGGTTCGTCGTTGGGATCTTGGGGGACGAGTTTGCCCTGGACGGCGAGGGTAAGGATGGTTTTGCGGAGGTCGGCGGGCGAGACCTCGTAGGACGGGTGGAAAAGGAATTGGAGATTGGCGGGGGGGGGTGCCTCGGTGAAGCGGGCGAGCGACGCGCGAACGAGCGCGGCGTGCCGCGTCTTCCGTTCCTGTTGCTGCGCTTCCAGGCGGTCACACAAGGCCATCAACTCATCCACCTTCGCCACGACCCGCTTTTGCTCGGCGAGGGGTGGGACGGGCACGGGTAGATTTTCTAGATCACCTTTTCCAAGGTTATTGATGCCGATTCCTCGTCCGGCGGAGACCACCCAGGATGTATATTGCGGCGAAAGAAAATAGAGTGCCAAGTATGGATTAAAAATGTCTGATTTATTGCGAATGAGGCCACAGAAGGCGCCGAAACTTCCGTAGAAGTCGGTAGTCAAAGCGGCCGCTTTTCCAACGAGCTTCTTACTGCCACTAGACATCGCGATCAGAATGTCACCAGGGCGGACAATTTGATCGTCTCTGACCAAATTCTTGGGCACGTAGATAAGTTCATCAAAATTGATCCCGTTGCCGATGTTGTTAGCACGAAGCAAAGGGATTTTGTCAGAAGCTGCGGTGTCTGAGGCGTCGTTCTTCTTGTACGAGACACCGCGAATTACATAGAAAATATCCTTGCCGCGTTTCCACTGCCAAGAAGATGGTACGGGAGGTAAAATTGGCCGACCTTCTACTTCGAATTCAGCTGGCAAATTGAGCTCTTGCTGCTCGCCACTAAATTTTCCCGCGAATGCTGACCACAATACGATCTCACGCAGCCGCGAAACCGCATTCGGTGCGTCGGCGATCAGGTCGAATTTTTCGAAGAACGTTTCCAGCTTCATTCGACACTCCCGGCGCTGGCGGTGAGGGCAGCGTGAAGCTCCTGTTTCAGCTTCGCGCGCGTTTCGGCGATCTGCGCGAGGAGCTTTTCGTATTCCGGCAGGAGGTGCTCGACGTCGCCGGGACCCTCGTCGGTGCGGTGTGGGTTCTTCAGATCGAGGTTGTAGTTGCCGGCCTTGATCTGGTCGATGGATACGCGCCAGGCGTATTCGTTTTCAACGCGGGTCTTGAAGCCGTCGGCCTCATCGCCCCACCAGGCTTTCTCGGGCGCAAATTCCTCGATGCGGATGGGCTTGCTCTTGTTGTAGCTCTTCACGCCCGGCGGATAGGGGTGCTCGTAGTACCAGATCTCCTTCGTCGGCGTGCCTTTCGTGAAGAAGAGAAGGTTGGTCCGGATGCCGGTATAGGGGTTGAAGACGCCATTGGGCAGGCGGACGATGGTGTGCAGGTTGCACTCGGCGAGGAGTGCTTCCTTGATGCGCGTCTTCACGCCCTCGCCGAAGAGGGTGCCATCGGGTAGGACGATGCCGGCGCGGCCGCCGGTCTTGAGCAGCTTCATGATGAGCACGAGGAAGAGGTCGGCGGTCTCGCGCGTGCGGAACTCGGCGGGGAAATTGGCTTCGATGCCGTCTTCCTCCATGCCCCCGAAGGGCGGATTCGTCACGATCACGTCTACGCGATCCTTCGGCCCCCAGTCGCGCAGCGGACGGGCCAGGGTGTTGTCGTGGCGGACATTGGAGGGAACGTCGATGCCGTGCAGGAGAAGGTTGGTCATGCACAGCACGTGCGGCAGGTGCTTCTTCTCGATGCCGGAGAAGCACT
>JAVEWL010000535.1:0-4233 GCA_034004565.1 FCB group bacterium
TGTCGAAGAGGTCGCGCTGATGGCTTTCGCGGTCCTTGCCCACGAGCGCTTCCGCCTCTGCGTCTGTGAGATTCCGTATGCCCTGCTGCGTGCGCAGGTGAAACTTGACCCAGAACCGCTCGTTCTTTTCATTGAGCAGGCTGAAGGTGTGGCTGCCGAAGCCGTGCATGTGGCGGTAGGTCGCAGGTATTCCGCGATCGCTCATGACGACGGTCACCTGGTGCAGGGCTTCGGGGAGCGAGGTCCAGAAGTCCCAGTTGTTGAGGGCGCTGCGCAGGTTGGTGCGCGGGTCGCGTTTGACCGCGTGGTTCAGGTCGGGGAACTTGAGCGGGTCGCGCAGGAAGAACACGGGCGTGTTGTTGCCGACGAGGTCCCAGTTGCCTTCCTCGGTGTAGAACTTGACTGCGAAGCCGCGAATGTCGCGTTCGGCATCGGCCGCGCCGCGTTCTCCCGCGACGGTCGAGAAGCGCGTGAACAGTTCAGTCTTCTTGCCCACCGACGAGAAGATCTTGGCCTTCGTATAACGGGTGATGTCGTGCGTGACCGTGAACGTGCCGAAGGCTCCCGAGCCTTTGGCGTGCATGCGCCGTTCGGGAATCACCTCGCGGTCGAAATGGGCCAGTTTTTCCAGGAACCAGACGTCCTGCATCAGCATTGGGCCGCGCGGTCCGGCGGTCATGGCGTTCTGGTTGTCGACGACGGGTGCGCCGGCGTTTGTGGTCAGTTTCTTGGAATCGCTCATGTTCCTAACTCCTCCTGTTTTTTTGGTTGCGGCGATCGCGGTTTAATTTAGTCTTAGTGCTCTTCACTCTATGACTTAAGAATGCTTGTTAAATAGGAATACTTCCTATGGAGTGCGCAAAAAAAAGGAACGTTCTCATCCTCCCTTGGCGCTCTTCTGGCATGTCGCGCAAATTCCCTTTACCTCCAAATGCAGCGATAGGGGAGCCCCAAAGGTCTTTGCCTCGTCCGGCATCGTGAGACCGCCGATAGCGCCCGAGGAGAAGTCGCGAATCAAGCCGCACTTGACACAGGCGAAGTGATGGTGCTCCTGCATGTTGCCGTCAAAGCGAAGGCTCTCCTGGCTCATGCCCACAATGGCCAGTAACCCGTGATCGGCCAGCAATTTCAGGTTTCGATAGACGGTATCGAGCGAGACGGTGGGAATGCGCTTCTTCACGCGGCGATGGACGGTTACGGCATCCGGGTGTTCTTCCGTGGAGATGACGACGCGGAAGATCTCCATGCGTTGATGCGTAACCTTGATTCCCAGGCGATCGCACGCCTTACCGAAGGCGTTCATTCGCTGCGCTATCGTTTCGCGGGGCACTGTCATAAGAAGGTTTCCTATTTCGGAGTGTATCCTATTGCGGCGGCCTTTGCAAGCGAATTTCCGCCTGTCCGGTTTTCCGTCGCGGCGTAGTATACTGCCGGCACGTTTGGAAGTTTTGAGAGGAGCGCTCCGGAATCTTTCGTTCCGAACCCATGAGGTCTTCTTGCATATGAGTATGTTCTTCAAAGCGTCGGCGATCGCTTGCCTGTTGCTCGTATGCGGGTGCGTGGGGGCTAATTGGTACCGGCCAACGCAGGAAACCCGCTCGGTGAGCGCAGCCAAGTATCAGTTGAGCGTCCAGAAGAACGGTCGGCTCAACATCAGCCTGACCTCGGGCGCGCCGGTCTTTCAGGACGTGTATGCGATGGTTTGGATCGAAGGCGAAGAAGAGCCGCGCGCGCTCGAATTCGACTGGCGCGGGAGCCGCCGCGAGGCCGTGCACGACCGGCTCGGCGAGGGGCAGGGGATGGTCTTCGAGGGCAAGGACGGGCAGATCCTGATCGCGACCTATCCGACCCAGCCGTTCTTCACGGTTCAGGCGGGTTTCTACAACCGGGGCAAGAAGCCCGTTCGCGTGAAGATGCTGATGCCGTGGTGCACGGGCGGCGCGGAGAATAGCGGCCTGACCTTGGGTGGCGATGCCGCCCAGACGATCTTCCTCGGAAACGGCCGGACGTTCGAGGGGCGGATCATGCCCGCGCGGACGCTGGGCCAAGCCATGACCGATTTCAACGTGGCCGCGGTTCACCCGGTGACCGGGCGGTCGCTTATCGCCGGATTCCTGACGAGTGAGAAGGCGCGGACGCAGTTGCGCATCGAACGAACCGAAACGGCCTTGCCCGAGTTGTCGGACGTTTTCCGGGCCGAGTGTGTCTACGAACCGGGGGTAGAGGTGAAGCCGGGCGAGTCGCTGCTCTCGGAGCGCCTCTACGTGGCGGTGGCCGAAACAAACCCGCTTGAAGGCCTCGAACGTTACGGGCACGCGATGGCGGCCGTGACCAAGGTCAGGCGCGAACCGGCGTTCATTCCGCACGGGTGGGATTCGTGGAGCACGAAGTATCGCACGAACATCGACGAACAGAGCATGCGCGTCGCGCTCGAATTCATGGACAAGAACCTGAAGCGTTACGGTTGGACGCATTTCGCCATCGACGACGGTTGGCAGAATACGCGCGGGGATTGGGAGGCGCATCCGGACCGGTTTCCGAAGGGAATGAAGGCGTTCGCGGACGAGGTGCACTCGCACGGAATGACGTTTGGTCTGTGGGTGGACCCGTTCCGGGTGGACCTCGATTCGGAGGTGGCGAAGGCGCATCCGGAATGGCTCCGCAAGGCAACGGCGGATGGAGAGGGACTCGTCGGGGAAAACGAGCGGATTATCGACATTACCGCGCCGGGGGCGTATGAGCATGTGCGCGATTTGTTCAAGAAGATCGGGCCGGGCTGGGGCGTCGATGCGTTGATGGAGGCGGATTTCGTCTATTTGCTGCTGTTGGCGGATTCGTATTACGACACGAGCCTGACGCGGATCGAGATCTACCGGAAGGGGTTGCAGGCGATCCGCGAAGGGTTTGGCAACGACCGGTTCATGATGAGCATGCCGCCGCTGCCGATCACGGGTGTGTATGCGGACGGGATGCGTTTGGGACAGGACTGCGCGCCGATCTGGCGTCAGCAGGAAGGGGCGTGGCCCTGGGGCTGTGTCGAGACGCTGAGCAACGCGGCGAAGCGATATTACTTTGCACCGTACATGTGGATGCCTGACCAGGACTGCGCGTTTTTTGGGCATATGTCGACGCGGATCCGGTGGCAGGTGGGCGGCGCGCCGCCGCTGACGCCGCAGCAGAGTACCGCGTGGTTGACGGGCGCGGCCTTGACGGGCGGGGTGATAAAGATCGGTGATAACTTCACCGATTTGACGCCTGAGGAAACGAGTGTCTTGCAGCGCATCACGCCGGTTGCGCAACGTCCCGCGCGACCGGTTGACCTGTTCGCGAACGATAACCCGCGGGTGTGGTCGCTGCCGATGAAGAGCGATGCGGGCGAGTGGGATATCCTGGGACTGTTCAACTGGGACGAAACGGCGGACCAGAGCATTGCGGTGGACCTTGTGACACTGGGCCTGGCGCCGGGGCAGTACTACACGGTCTACAACTTCTGGGGCGACGTCTATCACGGTACGGTAAAGGACCGGCTGGAGATCAAGGTTCCGGCGGGGAGCGTGCAGTTGCTCGGGTTGCGGCCGTTTGAGAATCGCCCGATGTTTCTGGCGCACGATCGGCATTTTGCGCAGGGCGCGTTGGATATGAAGGCGCTGCGCTGGGATGCGAGCACGCGTACCCTGTCGGGCACGCTCCAGGCCGTTGCGGATACGGAGTACGGACTGCGCTTCCTCGTGCCGCCGCCGTTTGTGGCGAAGGGCGCGACGTCGTCGGTGGGGGCGTTGCCGCTGGAGATGGACGGGCAGGTTGTGAAGGTGCGGCTTCGTAGCGGGAAAGGTGGCGCAATTGGCTGGGAAGTTCGGTTCTGAAGAATGGACCCGACGGACTACGTTGCCTGACGCGGATTCCGATCAGCGAAATGCTCGGACAAGTTGCCATACCAAGACTGCAATGGCCATGCCACCCTTGTGGACTTGTTTGGGGGTGCTTAAGGTCCGAAGCGATGATTCGAGTCATCACCTTACCCTTGAAGCACCCCCAAACAAGTTTGGGGGTGGCATATCCAAAAAGGTATTCAGAAGTGCTGGCTGCAGGTCAGCCTGTTTGGTTGGATTCTATGGAGCAGTGAGAAAAGGCGCCCGGTTATTGAGGCCGGGCGCCTTTGGATTGGCTATTGGTTTTCCACCGCCTGATCGGCCAGTAGGGGTTTGGGCAGGCTTGGGAGGGCGCGCAGGGGGC
>JAVEWL010000536.1:0-4225 GCA_034004565.1 FCB group bacterium
ATAGTGAAAAGAGCAGCCCTTACCCCCCTGCTGACGCAGGGGCCAAAGGACAAAAGCCCGCTGAAGCGGGCTATGGGACCTTCGCGATAACGCCCACTTACGGCATCCGGCTAAAGTGTTACCACTATCGAAAATTGTCAGACCGGCACCTTCACGCCCTGGGCAATTTCCGCGATAACCTCGGCCTTGCCCATGCCGCTGTACTTCGCCTTCGGCGTCAGCACCACGCGGTGCGGCAGTACGTATGGCAGGAGCCGCTGGACGTCGTCGGGCAGCACGTAGTCACGTTTGGCGAGCAGTGCCGCGGCCTGCGAGGCGCGAAACAGCATCAGCGAACCGCGCGGGCTCACGCCGAGCTTCAGGCGCGGGTCGGTGCGGGTGGCCTCGATGATTTCGACCATGTACCGGGCAATGCTCGGGTCGACGCGGATGCCGCGCGTTTCGCGCTGCAGCGCCACCACGTCGTCGGCTGTCAAGACTGGCTCTATGCCATCCAGCGGATGCCCGTCCGCCTGTGCGTAGAGGATCTCCACTTCCGTGTCCCTATCGGGATAGCCCAGGCTCAGCATGACGAGGAAGCGATCCAGTTGCGCTTCGGGCAGCGGGTAGGTGCCGTGGAACTCGACCGGGTTTTCGGTGGCCACCACGAGGAACGGCGCGGGCAGGGGCCGCCGAACGCCCTCGATAGTCGCCTGCATCTCGCTCATGGATTCGAGCAGCGCCGACTGCGTGCGCGGCGAAGCGCGGTTGATTTCGTCCGCCAGCAGCACGTTGCAGAACACGGGGCCCGGACGAAATGTGAAGCTGCCGTCCACGGGACTGTAGATCGACGAACCCAGGATGTCCGCGGGAAGCAGGTCTGGCGTGAACTGCACCCGGTTGAATTCAGAGTCGATTGATCGCGCCAGCGCCTTGGCCAGCGTGGTCTTCCCCACGCCGGGGATATCCTCCATCAAGACCGACCCGCCCGCGACCAGCGCGATGCACAGGATGTCGATGGCCTCTTCCTTGCCGCGAATGACCGTGCCCAGGTTTTCCCGGAGGCGATTCAACTTCGCTCCGTCGACGCGCGTTTCCCCCACGCCCATAGCTTGCATGCTCCTTGTTTGATTCAACGCCCTGGGAAGCATAGCGATTCCGCGGGGGAGTTTGCACGTTGGAACTGCGCACTCAGCCGTGGCACGGGATGGACTTCATAGGCAAACGCCCCTCACCCTGACCCTTTCCCCGGGGAAAGGGAAGATGACTTCGGCAGGTTGCAGCGCTGGGATATTCATACAATCACGCGACCTTATCCCCCGCCGGGCTCCCTCTCCCTCTGGGAGAGGGAGCCCGTCGGGGGAAAAGGTCGCGTGATCGGGAGAGAAACCGATCGCTTCACGCAGAGAAATTGCGTGCTTTGGATTGCCTTGCCGGGAGGGGATTGGTATCCTCGCTGGAGTGGGACTGGGCGGCGTAACCTTGGAAGGAAGGTCTCAACTATGGCCAAGAGCGTGACGGGCACATTTGCGTGGCAACGGCTTCTTCCGATCCTGATTCTTCTGGTGTCTTGCACGACGGCCGTTCACGGCGTCTCGCCTCGCCCGCCGTTTACGGTTTATCCGACCGCGAACGGTCTGACAATGGACAACGGTCTCCAAGCGCTCCAAGTGTCAATGAAGAGCCCGCGCATAACCTTCGAGGGTTCAGGCGCCGTCGGCGATACCTTAGCAATAGCGATAAGTCCCGACCTGCCGTTCGCACCGCATGTGGAGGCGTCGTTTACGCCCATCGACCTTGGCTCGGGCGAGCAATTGAAGGTCACGGTATTCGTCGAGTGGGCCTCGGACGAGAGCGTCGTGCGCAAGTGGGCCCGGCTCGAGCTTGCGGCGGCCCAGCCCAGGCTGATTACCGAAATCGTCCTTGAGGACTTGGCCCTCGGCGATCGACCCGCCGCCATCAAGGCGGGCGATGCGCAGAGCCAGCCCATCATTCTCAAAGGCGCGTTCATGGGAATCGAGTTTCCCATCGCCGCCAGCCGGGTCGAGGAAGGGCGCGCGATCCTGGCCTATCGCCCGGGGCTACTGCTGCAGCCGGGCACGCCGTACGAAACCCACAAGGCCGTCTACGGCCTCGCGCAGGCCGGCGCGGAGCGGCAGGCGTTTCAACGCTACATTGCCTACAATCGTCCGTCGAAAGACCGCATGCACGCCAACTACAACAGTTGGTGGACGTCGCCGGTTCCGTATACCGAAGCCGACATTCTGGGCATCATGGCGAAGTTCGAGGAGAACCTGTACAAGAAGAACGGCGCCTCGTTCGACACCTTCTGCATCGACATGGGCTGGTCCAACAAGCACAGCCTGTGGGAAATCGATCCGAAACTTTTCCCCGGAGGCTTCACGAAGATTCAAGAGGCCGCGAAAAATGCGAACGGCCAACTCGGCCTGTGGATTTCGCCGAGCAGTTGCTATCCCGATGCGCTCGACAACAACTGGGCCGCGGAGCAGGGCTACGAGTCGTTCATGAAGCCCTGGGTCAACAACCAACCCGCGCGCTTGCTTTGCCTGGGCGGAAAGCGGTACCAGGAGGCCTTTCAGCGGCGCCTGGTGGAACTGGCCACGAACGCCGGCGTGCGCCATTTCAAGCTCGACGGCTACATCCTCGAATGCCCGGAAAGCGGCCACGGTCACGCGCCGGGCCCCTTGTCGTCCGACGCGATTGCGAGGGGGTTCATTGCGGCCGTCACGACGGTGCGGCAAGCAGCCCCCGACGTTTGGCTGGAACCGACGTGCTTCGGCTACAACCCCAGTCCGTGGTGGCTGTTTCATTGCGATTCGGTCATCGGCAGCTACGGCGACGATGCGCCCTACGGCCGCGTGCCTTGTCCAACCTATCGCGAGAGCTACACCACGGCGCGCGACTACTTCAACCTGCAGGGCGCGTACTGGAGTCCCGTGCCCATTGCCGCGCAGGAGGTGTTGGGCGTGATTCATCAGACCAAGGAGCCGTTCCTTAACGATGCGGTCATGACGGTGTTGCGCGGGCACATGTTCCTGCCGCTCTACGTCAACCCCGCTTATATGGACGACGACCGCTACACGGAGCTCGCGGATCTGCTGAGCTGGGCGCGCGAGAACGTTGCGCTGCTCGGTGAAACGCAGCCGCTCCTGCCGGTCTCGTGGGCCGACGGCAAATGCCCCGTATTCGCAATCGACGCCACGATGCCGCGCGATCCCTACGGATACATGCACGTCAAGGACGGACGGGGGCTAATCGCGCTCCGCAACCCGTGGATTGCGCCCCAGACCTACAGCCTGAAACTCGCGGGCTTGAACGCGGCGTCCGTTGTCAGCATTTATCCGGAAGCCCGCGTCTACGGCCGTGATTTGGCCACCGATGCGACGCTTGATGTGCCGCTTGCCCCTTACGAAACCGTCGTGCTCTCTGTGGGGCCGGAGGCCGTGCAGACGGATCTTCCCACGGTGGCGGAAGCGCTCAATCACCCCATTGCGGTGAAGGTTGCGCGGCAGCAGTTCACCCAACTCGAGTTCGACGGTCCCACCGATTCGTTTGGGCCCGATTTCACGCGTCTTTTCGCGGACGTCTCCAAGGGCGTGCATGCACGGTTGGAGGCGGAGGTGGAAGCGAGCACGGCGCAGTCCGAACTGCTGATCCTTATTGAAGACAAGCCCTTGCCCGCTTCGCTGAGGTGCACGGTCAAGATCGACGGGCAAGAGGCGGCCCTCGAGCAGAGCAGCTCCGACTTCGGCTGGGCCGCCACGGGGCAACCCCGGCCGGAGAATTGGATCTTCTTCACGACCCCGCTTCCATCGGCCAAGCACGCGATCGACATCGACGTTATCGGCGGCAGTCCCACGGCGCGCATTTCCGCGTGGGTTCTGGCGACGAAGAAAGGGGCCGACGGCAAGGGCGCCCTGCCCGCGCCCGATTCGCTTACGCTCAATGCCGTAGCGCTGCTCGACTCGAAGGCGCCGCCCACAGAAGTTGAACGCATGCCGCGCCCCGCGGAGACCATCGACGGCGTCTACCTCGACGCGATCGAACCGCAATCCGCCACGACGGGCTACGGCACGGTGCAGAAGAACCGCAGCGTCTGGGAAAAGCCGATGACCATTGGCGGCAAGTCTTTCCGGCGCGGCCTCGGCACGCACGCCCCCGCGACCATCGTCTACGCCCTTGACGGTACGTACGCGTACTTCCAGGCCCACGTCGGCGCGGATGG
>JAVEWL010000537.1:0-4224 GCA_034004565.1 FCB group bacterium
CGGGGCGCGCAAGAACAACGTCGGCTGGCGCATCGATTATCATCTCACCAACGCGGAGCTGGCGACGAGGTTCAAGAGTGCCGCCATTCACTGCGAGGTGCTGGGCTCGGACCATTGCCCCGTATCCCTCACATTGAAGAAGTAATCCGGTCCGCCGGAATGGAGATTCGAACCAGTGAAATCACAGGTGACCACAAAAAGGGGCGACCAGGGCAACACGACCGCTCTGAGCGGCGACAGCTATCCGAAGAGCCACGTGATTATGGAATGCGTCGGCGGGATCGACGAATTGCGCGCGCACACGGCGCTGGCGCGGCTCATGATCCTGCGCGAGCGCGGGGACGACGGGAAGGAAGTGGGGGACTTCCTGTTCTGGCTGCTGCACACGTATTTTCTGATCGGCTCGGCGTGCAGCGACCCCCTGGATAAACACCTCGAGTACCGGTGGGATAACCTCGCGAAGAAACACATCGACATCCTGGAGCGTGAACAACTGCGAATCGAAGCCCTCACCAAGCTGCCACACGCGTTTATCGTGTCGGCGGCGAACGAACTTGCGGCGCAGATCGATGTTACTTGCACGGTGGCGCGGCGCTTGGAACGGGCGGTGGTGCGCCTCAAGGAAGCCGTGCCCGAGTGGCGGTCGGACGATATCATGGTGTTCCTGAACCGCTTGAGCGACTACCTCTACATGCTCGCCCGCTACCTCGAGAACGGACAGCATATTTCAGTCGACTATGCCGTCCTGGAGCATCGGTAGCGAGTGTAACCCGAATTCCCATTCGGGGTATTGGTTTCTCAAAACAAAGCCCCCGAATGGGAATTCGGGGTTACACAAGACCGCGCTCCCCTGTCCGCAAATCTCAGGCGAATTCCGGCTCCGGGGGATGGTTTCGCCCCACCAGAATTTCTTCCTCGCCGGCTCGGGTTATGAGCACCATCGCCTGGCGGCGTGACCGGTAGCCTTGGCACTGATGCTCGCATTCGGGCCGCCGGTTGCCGCAGTGGCCCACGATCTTCAAGGCACGTCCATAAGGATGATCGGGCAGGTATTGGACCCAGGCCCCGGGGAAGTCTTCGCAATAGCTGAACACCTCGGAGAGCAGGGCAGGGAGCGTTCCCTTGAGAGAGTGGACTGACTTGTCGGCGCAGGTTTCGAGGAATACCTCCGCCTCGGCGTTCGGATAGCGCCTGTTCAGATCGTCCCTTATCCAGGCGACGACTTGGCGCACATCCTGGAACTCGCCCTGGATCACAAGACTCCTCCTCGCTCCGCCGGGTCGGTAAAGAACCTGTCTGCCCACGGCTAATTATACAGCGAGAAAGTCAGAATGTCCAATACGAGCACTTTTAGCACTTATGGGTGGCGCTGCTAACCCTGCAAGCGCAGTATTTCCAGTGCGCGACCCGCTATTCGCCACCTTTGCTGAGAGGGACCGTCTGGGGCGTTCGTGGCCACATATTTGTCCCTCGTGGCCACCTCGATGGGTTCTGTGCCGTAGTTGGCCAGCACGAGGTAGACCTCGCGGTTGGCGAAGAAGGACGCCACCGTGTTGGCGGGCAGCGGCTCTACGAAGAGCGGACTGTCTTTCACTTCCAGCCAGGCCGTGGTGCCATCCTCGACCATTGGCAGGTAGCGCTTGAGCCACTGCGCGTGCGTGGGGCGAATGTCGGCGCGTCCGGGGATGTAGTCCCAGGCGCCATACGAATACGGACCTTCCGGATGAGCCTGGTAATACTCCCACGCTTCCCGGCACAACTTCATCCAGAAATCGTCGGGGTTCTTCGAGTACTCCACGCCCGGTATCATCGCGCGTTCGCCCGTGAAGGGTTTGCCCGCCTGAAGGATGGGGAACTGCATATACGGGATGGCCTGGAGGTAGGCCTCGTCCTTTGCCTCGACCTTCGCGAAGGTGATGTCGGGGCAAGGCACGAGGTAGGGCGCATAGCCCTTCACCCTGTCGCGCATGGCGTCAAGGTTGCCAACCCCTTCGCCGACCCAGAGGTAGTCGTACACCTTGGCGCCGCGGCTCATGGGTTTTTCGGCGCCGTTGACGTGCAGCTTCACGATGCCGCCGCGCCGCTTGACCTCGGCGTAAATCAGGGACAGGAGATCGGTGAAAGCGCCGTCGGATTCGGCGGATTCCTCGAAGGCCGCGACCTCGTCGGTGGTGGGACCCTTCTTCAGGTTGTGAAAATTCGCGAGGTAGCCGCCGTCGTTGTAGAGACCGTCGGCGCCGTACTCGTCCAGGACCTGCATGATCTTCGGCAGCACGAAGGCGCGCCAACCCGCGCTGGCGGGGGAGCAGCGCGCCATGTTCCAGAAGCCGAGAGTTAAGATTTCGCCTTCGCGCGACCACTCCTGCCGGAAATCGGGGTCGGTCTGCTGGATGAAGCCGGTGGAAATGTACGGCAGGACCTTGATGCCCCGTGCGTGGCACAGCTCGATGAAACGGCGAAAGCCCTTGGGGTTGACGGAGCTGTACTTGTCGCCGCCGAAGAGGCGTATCGAGTCGTTCCAGTCGTCGAATACCTGGATGATCTGGATGCCGTGGTCGCGCAGGCGATCGAGTTCCTGTTCGTCGTACTCTCCGATCTCCCAGGGGGTCTTCGCGGGATACTCGCCGAAGTTGTACGTGGCCTGCGCGGGCAGATAATCGGTGATGAGGTGCTGCCGCAGGCAGCTGCGGATGCCTTCGCGGCAGAAGCGGATGCTCTCCATTCGGCGCCGGTGGTCTTCGGCGGTATACGACCTCAGGACGGCCGGCGCCAGGGCATCGGGCGGATTCGGCGCCGCTTCAGCCGATCCTGCGGACGTTCCCGCGGCCACAAGACCCGCCGCGCCGCCGTAAACACCGGTCTTCAGAAAATCCCGCCTCTTCATGATCAGCCACCTCCCGTATGGAGCCGCGTTTAATTCATAGGGATGTCAGGATATCTCAGTCCACTTTACGAACCAAGGTTGAATTTCTAGCCGCAAAAGAACGCAGGGATCGCAAGGAGCTAAGTTCTTTGCGATCCCTGCGTTCTTTTGCGGCCACTGCAGAGAAATCGCTGTAGCTGCATCCTGTTACTGCTCACTACTTTAAGCTATCAATCTTTTTCGTTGATAGTTACATGATTATCATGTACTCTTTAACGATAGTTGCTGCTAGGAACGTAGAGATCATCTGCCGGGTGGATACAACGGCCTCCTGGAAGGCAGGCTGAACGGAAGGAGACGAGATGGAAACGACCACACAGCCGCACAGGCAAATGTTGCGGCGGCTCTGCACGCTGGGCCGGGTTGCAGGATGGGCGCTGATTGTTCTGGGGGGCCTAGTGGTCGGCGGCTTGGCAGCGCAAAACTCTGCTCTCGTCGGCGGGGGCGTGCAATTCACTATTAGCGGGGGGCTGGCGGCCGTTGACGACATTCTTACGGGATTGCTTGTTTTGGCCACAGTGCAGTTCATTCGCTACGTACTCGACGAGGATACCGAGCCCGGATGGCTTCTGCGCAATGTTCACATTGTCTTGAGCCTTTTCGCTTTGTATCTCCTTATATATGGTGGCATGCAATTTGGGCCGTTTTGGTGGACTTTCCTGAATCGTCATGTGGCTAATTCACCGGAGAATACAATGGGCTGGACTGTCCTTGTCGTAGTTTCGACCGTCACGATGTTCCTGCCGCTTGTTACGAAGGTGCTGTGCTTCCTGGGAATGGCGGCTATCCTGCGTACCGTGCTTCCCGTCATGGCCGAGTCGAAAACACTCGCCTGAGGGAGGCTACGATGATACGCGTACGATTGGACTATGTGCTCCTCGATAAGGGGATGACCCTCACGGAACTGGCGGAGAAGACGGGGATCGCGCTCAACAACCTGTCGATCCTGAAGACCAACAAGGCGCGGGCCATACGATTCTCGACGCTGAATGCCCTGTGCGCCGCCCTCGGCTGCACGCCGGGGGAGTTGATCGAGCACGTGCCCGATGAGCGGGGGTAGGGGAGCGCCCACCAGGGCCATTCAGGAGAGCCTTTGTCGTTATCTCTTCCTCTCGTGCTCGTGCTCGTAATCGTGCTCGTAATCGGCTCTTTCTTCTCGTACTCGTCATCGTAATGGCCAGATGACAGCATTCGTAGGTCACTTTAAATGATCGTCCATGACATAGATGACAGCATTCGTAGGTCAGTGCCGAGCATCCAGCCGGGCTCATTCGTGGAACGGCCGCTTGCGCCGCACCAAG
>JAVEWL010000538.1:0-4209 GCA_034004565.1 FCB group bacterium
GGGAAGTATGGGAATCATGAGAGTAATGGGAGCTATGGGAGCCATGGGAAGCTCCCCATCTTCCCAATCCTGTAAATCCTGTCAAAAGCTCTTGCGGTTCTTCGCGGTTCTTTGAGTCTTTGTGCCTTTGTGGTGATCTTCGTCCCCAGTCCATTTGAGGTGAGGACACCCTTCTTCATTCAGAATTCATCATTCACAATTCAGAATTCTCTTCGTCATTCGGCTACTGCGCGATATGCTGCCGCAGCGCCTCTACCGCCGCCTGAAAATCGGCCGGCGGCGGCGCGGTGAATTCCATCCGCTCACCCGTGGCCGGATGCTCAATCCCGAGCAACTCCGCGTGCAGCGCCTGTCCCTGAAGCTTCCCCAGCACCGCGCGCACCCGCGTCGACACCGGCCACCGCGAGAAGTCCGTATCGCCATACACCGGATCGCCCAGCACCGGGTGCCCCGTAAAGCGCAGGTGAACGCGAATCTGGTGCGTGCGCCCCGTCTCCAGCTTCACGGCCAGCAGCGACGCCACGCCGAACCGCTCGACCACGCGGAAATTCGTCACCGCATCGCGCCCGTGCACCCCCGTCACCGTCATCCGCGTTGGATCGCTCAAGCTGCGCCCCAGTGCCGCGTCAATGCGCCCCGTTTCCTCCGTATACTCGCCGCGCACGAGCGCCAGGTACCGCCGCTCAAACCGATGCTCCCGCGCCTGCAACGCCAGGTGCCGGAATGCCGCTTCCGTCTTGCCTACGACCAGCACGCCCGACGTGAACATATCCAACCGGTGCACAATCCCAGGCCGCGCCGGGTCCTCGCCCGGCCGCTGAAAATCGGCGCAATGAAACAGCAGCGCATTCACCAGTGTGCCGTTGTAAATGCCCGTGCCCGGGTGCACCGCTATCCCCGAAGCCTTGTTCACCACCACGATGTGCTCGTCCTGGTACAGGATCTCGAGCGGGATATTCTCCGGCTCCAGGTGCGTCGACGGCGCCGGCGGCAATTCGGCCGTCACGTTGTCGCCGGGGTTCATGATGCGGCTCGGCTTCGTGGAAGCCTCCCCGTTCACCATCACCCGGCCGTCCTTGATCATCTTCTTCACATACGATCGAGAAGCGTCCTCCAACCGGTCCGTCAGGTACACGTCCAGCCGAAGGTTCGCGTATTCCTCGCCTACGACATCTTCAAAGGAGAGCTGCGGCACGTTCAAACTCCGGGGCCAGTCCGCGATAGCACCCCTGGTAAATGTTAAACCACTTGTCATACGCGTCAGCCCGTGCCGCATCCGGTTCGCATGCCGCCACGACGCGGATCGTAGTGTCGCACGCTTCCTCGATGCTGCCGTAGACCCCCGCGCCCACGCTCGCCAGGAGCGCCGCGCCAAAGGCCGGGCCTTCGTCGACGTTAATTGTCACCATCTGCGCGCGGTACACGTCCGCCTGGATCCGGCGCCAGAACGCGCTGCGTCCGCCCCCGCCCGAGGCGCGCACCTGCGTCGCGCTCATGCCCATCCCGCGCATGATATCGAGCCCGTCACGCATCGCGTACGCTACACCTTCCAGCACCGCGCGCGACAAATGGTCGTGCGTGTGCCGCAACGACAGCCCGATGAACGCGCCCTTCGCATTGGCATCGTTGTGCGGCGTGCGCTCGCCCGTGAGGTAGGGGAGGAACACCAGCCCCTCCGCGCCCAACGGCGCCTTCTCGGCCCCCGCGGTAATGTATTCATACGGGTCGCGCCCGCTCTGTTTCGCTGCCGCACATTCTTCCGGACACAGCGCATCGCGGAACCACCGCAGCGATCCGCCCGCGCTCAACACCACGCCCATCACGTGCCACTTACCCGGCACCGAATGACAGAACGTGTGCACGCGCCCCTTCGGATCGGTGAACGGCTCGTTCGCATATCCAAACACCACGCCGCTCGTGCCCAGTGCCGCCGACAGCACGCCCTCGCGCACCACGCCCGTGCCGATGCCGCCCGCCGCCTGGTCGCCGCCGCCCGCAATCACGGGCAAGCCCCTCGGCAATCCCGTCGCGTCCGCCGCGGCATCACTTAGCGTGCCCGTCACCTCCGGACCCTCAAACGCGCGCGGCATCATGTCCGCCGGGAGGTCCAGCAGCGACATCAATTCCGTATGCCAGCGCCGGTTCTTCACATCGAACAGCAACGTGCCCGAAGCATCCGCCACATCCGTCGCGTACTCCCCGGTCAACTCATAACGAATGTAATCCTTGGGCAGCAGCACACGCTTGACCCGCTCATACACCTCCGGCTCATTCTCCCGCAGCCAGAGAATCTTCGGCGCCGTGAACCCCGCGAACGCGGGATTCGACACCATCTCGATGAGCTTGTCGCGTCCGCCGGCTTTTTCTTCAATGGTCCGGCACTGCGCCGCCGTCCGCTGGTCGCACCACAACAGCGCGTTCCGCAGAACCTTCCCCGAAGCATCCAGAAACACCGACCCGTGCATCTGTCCCGTCAGCCCGAGTCCCTTGATATCGTCCTTATTGACCCCCGGCGACGCCGCCAGCCGCGAAAGCGCCTCAAACGCCGCCGCCTTCCAATCCGACGGCCTCTGCTCGGCCCAATTCGGTTTCGGACTCAAGAGCGGGTATTCCACCGTGGCCGAGGCAAGCACCTTGCCCGTCTCATCCACCGCCAACGCCTTCGTGCCGCTGGTGCCAACATCAAGACCAAGCAGGATCGCCATCTCAACTGTCCTCCCGCAACCCGCATCAACATCCTGCACTCATACTCGCGCTCGTAATCGTAATCGATATCCTACTCGTTCTCGTACCCATACGCGTAATCGGCAACAGCCAATTGCCATTGCCAATCGCCGCCCCCCACCTGTGCTATAGTGAATCCGCCGCGCGACGGCTGGGGGCGGACCCGCGCGCTTGCCCACCAATACCGTGGGAAGGGGGACACTAAGGACCGAAGTGCTTGAACTGCGGACCCGTCCCCCCATAGAATAGTGCACTTTGCCGAGGCACGTCTGGCTACGAATACGCACGGACCTTCGCCGAAGCACGCAGGAAAGGTACGAATGGCAGGAGCGATATTGACCCGCACTGGTCCTGAAGGGGGCGGAAACTTCGAATACCAGTGGTCGGGTGATTACCTTCAAGCGCATCTCTTGTCGGATGTGGGGAAGAAGCGCAACCATAACGAGGACTCCTGTGTCCTTTGCGCTCCCGAAGACAGGACCGCGCTTGCCCGGCAGGGCGTCCTCTTTGCCGTTGCAGACGGCATGGGCGGCGTCAGTGGGGGAGAGTTTGCCAGCCGGCTTGCCCTCCAAACCTTGGCCGACGAGTATTTCAGCAAATCCGAAGGCCCCATTCCCGTTCGCCTCAAAGAGGCCCTCCGCCGCGCCAACCAGCGCATCTACGAAGAAGCCGAACACAACCCCCAATACCACGGCATGGGCACCACCGTCTCCGCCGTCGTCATCGCCGGGGACTGCGCCTATGTCGCCCAGGTCGGCGACAGCCGCGTCTACATGACCCGCGAGAACGGCTCCATCTGGCAGATTACCGACGACCATTCCCTCGTCGCCGAGCAGGTCCGAAACGGCATGCTGTCCGAAGAAGAAGCCCGCACCCACGCCCTCAAGAACCTCATCACGCGCGCCGTCGGCACCAAGGATTCCATCGAAGTCGACCTCTTCGCCGTGCGCCTCCAGGAAAAAGACACCCTCCTCATTTGCTCCGACGGTCTCTCCAACGTCGTAAAAGACGAAGAGATCGCCAGCACGCTCAAGTCCAACACGGTCCAGGGCGCGGCCCGGGTGCTCGTCGGACGGGCTCTCGAGGGCGGGGGGCCCGACAACATCACCGTCGTCCTGCTCCGCGTCAGCAAGACCCCCCCTCGCACCCGGCTCGACGAAGGCGCCGTCAAGGTTACCCTGCAAAAGCCCGGCTTCCTGTCCAAACTTCGCCGCCTCATGGGCGAACGCTCGTAAAGCACGGAAAACAGGGACTGTTCCATTTTCCATAGCCGCCATCAACGACGCGTTGGCATCCGGCTACTCGGAGCGCCACCAACATCCGCACACCCAAGACGGAAAATGGAAACTGTCCCTGCTTTCCTGAATAGTAAGGCGAAGACTCGAATCATCGCTCAAGACTTTAAGCACCCCCGAACAAGTTGGTTCATCCGGTATCTCCGGGATGGGCCGTCTTGTTCGTGCTCGTGCTCGTAATCGTGCTCGT
>JAVEWL010000539.1:0-4196 GCA_034004565.1 FCB group bacterium
ATAGGGTCCATAGGCTTTGCCGGAAAGCAGGGACAGTTTCCACTTTTGATCGGTGGGGCTGGTTGACTGTACGGGCGAGGGGAAGTTGAGGGCTTCTCAGGTAGGCCTGGGGCTCATCAAAAGTGGAACAGTCCCTGTTTTCCGCGTGACTTGAAAAGGACGGTTGGGTATTGTGGTGGCCGTTGCTTAAGACAACGGGGTCATAAGGGGGAACTGATGAATACGATTGACCGTAGAAATTGGCTGAAGTGCGCGGGTGCAATGGCGTTGGGCGTTGGATTGGTCGCGCGGGCGGAACCGGAGTTTGCGTCTGCCGATCCGGGCAATGTCAATGTGGATGCCGACAAACTGGCGAAGGCCGTGGCATTCATCGACGCCGAGGTCAAGGCGGGATCGATGCCGGGCGCGGCGCTCGTGGGGACGCGGCGCGGGCGGAAGTTTGTTGAGCACTACATCGGCACCTATCGCGGCTTTGACGGGGCGGACAAACCCTTCGATCCGACCGTGGCCAGTGCGTTGTTCTCGTTCTCGAAGGGCATCTCGGCCACGGTCGCCGTCATGGCACATCAGGACGGTCTTATCGACTACGACGTGCCCGTGTCGACGTACATTCCCGAGTTCAAAGGCGGCGGCAAAGAGACCATCTCCCTGCGACACCTGATGACGCATTCCGCGGGAATTCCATCCATAGCCGGCGGCAGCGTTCTGACGGATGAGCAATGGGCGGCATTCGTGAAAAAAGTATGCGACGCCTCAATTGAATGGCCCGTTGGCAGCAAATCCGCGTATCATGGTGTATCGGGACTGTTCGTGGTGGCCGAAGCCGTGCGGCGCGTGTCGGGGATGAAGTCGTGGAACGACATCTGCCGCGAACGTCTGTTCGACCCCATCGGTGCGACCAGCCTGGCGTTTGGTCCTTTCCGCGATGGCATTACACGCGCCACGACGCCCGGCTATTTCACGTCGGATGAAAATGGGCTCGCGGGCCATCCGGCGGGCGGCTGCTTCGGCACCGTGGACGACATGCTGCGCGTGCTGAACCTCATCGTGCAGGGAGGAAAATGGCACGGCCGGACGCTCATCCAACCCGAGCCGCTGAAAGAGATGCTGAGCGTTCAGTATGCCGGCGAAATAGCCAAAGCCGTTGCCGAGGGCAAAACCCCCACGCACGAACCGTGGGGGCTGGGTTGGCTCGTGCGCGGTCCGGCGACGTGTCCGCCGAATTACTGGTTCGGCTTTGGCGATTCAAAGTCACCGACCCTCTTCGGCCATGCCGGCGTGGACACCGTCTACGGCGTGGGCGACCCCGCGAGAGAGCTTGCGTTCGTGTTCATCATCACCGAGAAAGCGAAGAGCGCCGAAGAAGCCACGCGCCTGCGCCGTGAGACCAGCAACCTGCTCCAGGACGCGGTGACGGTGGCATGAAGGCCGTTGGGCAGGCGCTCCGGTTCGTGTGGTCGCACTGGGTGCACGTGCTCCTCTGCGTACCGATGCTGGTGGGCGTGACCGTCATCCACGAGTTGGCCCATGCCGCCGCGGTTCTGCTGCAAGGCGGCAGCGTCACTCGTATTTCGGTGTGGCCGTCGGGGGGGAGTTGGGGCTCCATCTATTGGCTGCATCCGAAGATCGGTCCGGCACATTCCTCGTGGGTTTCGCTGGCGCCGTATATCCTGTGGCTGGCATTGGCTGCCGTGGCGGCATGCGTTGCGCTCGCGCCCCGCCGTAAGCCGTTTTGGCTGGCGTCCACTGTCTTCGTGTGGTGCTACGCCGTGCCCGTGCTGGATGTCGCCAACGCGGTGGCGGGCTACGCATACGATGCCGGAGGCGATTTGGGCGCCGTCTTCGGCGCATCGTTGACGGAGCGTGTCGCGATTGCGGCCCTCAGCGGGATTGTCCTGTGTGGGGCGGGCTTTCCGGTTCAGCGAGGGCTGTACGGGAAGCGTGCCCTCGGCCTCGGCGGATACGCCCTCCTGAGCGCTCTCGCCGTGGCCGCAATGGTCGCGCTTCCCCACCTGGTGCTGTAAACGGCAATGGCCCCGTCTGGAGGCCACGGTTTGTTCCTGCTATCCTTGAACCCGGAAAACTGCCGAAGGATGGAATGACACTCATGCTCAAGGTTGGATTTGCCAGCGCCTGCATTACGCCGCCCGTGGGCCGAGAAATGCCGGGCCTTTTCGAGAAGCGGCACGCCGAGGCCATCGAAGACGATCTCTTCGTTCGCGCGACAGTTCTGTGCGACGACGCGACCTGTATTGCGATGGCGCAGGTCGATTGCATCGCGTTGCCTGACGTGCTGGTGACGGCGGCGCGGCGCGAAGCCGAGCGCCTTTGTGGCATTCCCGCGGCCGCCTGCATGATTGCCGCGACGCATACCCATTCCGGCGGCCCGACCGCGGGTTGCTTCAACTCCGCCCCCGATTCCGCGTACCGGGACGAAGTTGTCGGGCAAATCGCCTCGGCCATTGCGCAAGCATACCGCGCGCTGCGGCCCGCGCTGGTATCCACAATGACCTCGAGCGCGCCAGGCGTGGCCTACAACCGCCGCTTTCTCATGCGCGACGGCACGCAACGCACGCACCCCGGCAAGCGGAACGAGGATATCGACTGTCCCGTCGGTCCCGAAGACCCGACGGTGACGGTGGTGGGATTTCGCCCGCCGAACGAGACGACGCCCTTTGGGTGCATCGTCCATTTCGCGTGCCACGCGACGCACATGAACGGCCTTGCCTATTCCGCCGACTACCCGCGCTGGGTCATCGACACCCTTCGCGCCGTATACGGCCCCGCGTTCGGCGTCGTTTTCCTGAACGGCGCGGCGGGCGACGTGACCCAGGTCGACAACCGCAGCACACGCCCCTACGAGTTCGGTCCCTACTGGTGCCGGCGCACGGGGCAGTCCGTCGGCGCGGCGGCGCTACAGGCGCTTGCCATGGCCGATTACTACAGCGGCGCCTCGGTCGATGTCGAACGCGTCCGCGTCAACCTGCCGATACGCGAAGCCTCTTCCGCCGAATTGCGCGAGGCGCGAGGCCGCGCACGGGGTGGTGCGGACGACATCGAAGCGGTGTACGCGCGAGAACTGCTCGGCGTGGAGGATCTGCGCGCTGCCAGTCCGGATTACCGCGCGGAGCTCCAGGCGGTGCGCATTGCGGATGCCGCCTTCTGGTCCGCGCCCGGCGAGCTGTTCCAAGCCTTTGCACAGAACGTGAGCCATTCCTCACACTTTCCGTATACCTGCTGCGTATCGCTTGCCAATGGGTACGCGGGTTACATCTGCACGCCGGGCTCCTTCGCCGGCGGCGGCTACGAAATTCGCACCGCGCGCAGCAGCTTCCTGGCGCCCGACGCCGGCGACCGCATCGTCCGCGCCGCATCACGTCTGCTTGGCAAGCTCCACGAGCGAGGCAGGGTAGAACTCGAGGCGCTGCCGGGACGTCTGGCCGAAATCGGAGGCGACGATTCCGCGCTGGACGGGCTCCGCGCAGCCACCCGGAAGCGGCAATGACACTCCCGGGCGACAGCGTGGACCTTCCCACTCAGGAGGAGGCAACCGGCTGTCCCTGCTGGGGGCCGTGGCAAAGTCTGGCTTTCGCCGTGGGCATTTTCGCGGCGTGTGAATTGCTCGTATCGATCGTTCTCGGCGGACTCCTGCTCTCCCTCCCGCAGGTGTTTCCATCGCTGGTGCATCGGCCGTCTCCCCTGGACCCCTGGGTGGAAGAGGCGGGTCTCCTGAGCCTGCTTACTCCGACCAAGCTACTGCTCGGGCTTGTGCTCTTTGTGATAGTGGCCCGTCTGCGCGGCACGACCTTTGCCCGGTACTACGCCGTCCGCTTGCCTTCGGGGGGTACGGCCAAGGCCGAATGGCTCCTGGCCGCGCTCGTGCTCAGTGTCTGCATGGACCTGTTGCGCGTGTCCACGGGCAGGCCGCTGCTGCCAGACTGGGTGACGGGCCTGTACACCCATGCGCCCTCGCTGCCCCTGCTGTTCGTGGCGGTGGTGGTGGCCGCGCCGCTATATGAAGAACTGCTCTTTCGCGGTCTCCTGCTTCCGGGATTGGCCAACTCGCCTTTGGGAAGCCGCTGGAGCGTCGTAGTAACCTCCGCCATCTTCGCCCTCGTCCACTTCCAATATGACCCCTACGACATGCTCAACGTGTTTGCACTGGGCGTGTTTCTCGGGGCGGCGCGCGTGCTTAC
>JAVEWL010000540.1:0-4196 GCA_034004565.1 FCB group bacterium
GGGCGAACTGCTCGGGTATGAGACGAGGACAGGGGAGCCTTCCGAAATTTCAGGTCCATAGAGCCCGCGGCCCCGGCCGGTATCCATCTTGCAAAATCAAGCTTCGGTATATTCTGTCGTGTATAGACACGCATTGCAGGAGGAACATAATCATGGGCAAGTGGAGCCACAAAGACGAGCGTCAATACGAGCATATCAAGGACAGCGCGAAAAGCCGGGGCAAGAGCACCGGCCGCGCAAAGGAAATCGCCGCGCGCACGGTCAACAAGAAGCGTCGCGAGCAGGGACGCACTCCGAACAAGAGCACCGGCGGCACCGGCAATCCGAACACGTCCCTGGAGGACCGTTCGAAGCAGGAGCTGTACAACCGCGCCAGGAGCATGAACATTTCCGGCCGCAGCAAGATGAGCAAGAACGAACTGGTGAAGGCTATCCGCCACGGCTGATAAGTCGTATAGACATGAGACGAAGGGAGAATCCATCATGAGTCAGAACCTGACACACACCACAACCAACCACGACGAAATCCGGCGTTGGGCAGAAAGCCGCGACGCGAAACCGGCCTGCGTGAAAGGCACCGGCGACAAGAAGGACGCCGGCATCATCCGCCTCGATTTTCCGGGATATACAGGAAAGGATTCCCTGCAGCACATTTGCTGGGAGGAATTCTTCGAGAAGTTCGAGGCATCAAACCTGGCGCTTGTCTATCAGGAAAAGACCTCGACCGGGCAGCGTAGCAATTTCAACAAGCTCGTGAAGCGCGACAGCGTATAGACAACGCACCCGTATAGACAGAAATCAGGGCGGCCGGCTTCAAGCCGGCCGCCTCGTGTTTGGCTATCCTGTGGCGTAGCAAACCGCTAATCTCGCGCAGTCTTCTATTTTTGGCAGCTTCTTGGAGGGGCTTTGTGTGTTCATGAAGCTGGTTTTATTCGCTGCCCTGAGTCCGTCGCCCCAGATTTCTGCTCGCAGTTCACGCAGCGCTTGGCCGGTGGAGGTGCGCTGGTGCTTTTCTGGGTGGGGGCGCTGCCATTTGGGCGGCGGCAGGGTGCGCGTTTGCCCGCCGACTTGCTCGAGCGCGAGCAGCAGCATGGCGTAGACAGCGGCCAAGAATGGCGTGAGCGTTTCCACGCTGCGGCGTGTACGCACCTGGGCTTCGCCAAGTCCGAGGAGGGTTTTCTCGTCGCGGAAGTTGACTTCGATTTCCCAGCGCCAGATATAGGCTTGAAGCAGTTCTTCGAGCGTCATGTCCATGTCGGTGGTGATGAGGTAGGCAGGGGCGCGATAGTTTTTGGGCGCGCGCTTTCTGAGCCGGTAGCCGAGCGGACGGACGATGATGAGGCGCAGGGTGCGTTCTCCTCCTGCGTGCTTCCAGCGGCAGGGCGTGATTTCTTTCACGCTAAATTCGTGTTCCTTCCCGGCGGCATGTGCGCGAACGGGAATCCAGGGAATGCTTTCATCCTGGCGCATTTCCTCGGGCGTTGGGAGGCGATCGCCGTAGGCGCGCCTGCGGCCGCGGCCTTGGTTCTCCTGTTCAGGAGTTGGCAGCTTATATAGACGAGCATCCTTCCTGATGCGCCCGATGAGATGCGTGCGCTCAGGCAGATTCTTAAATACTTCGCGGCAGGTAAACGTTCCATCTGCTGTTATGATGAGCGGGCGTTCGCGAAGACCCTTTTTGTCCAGTTTATCGCGCAGTGCGGCCAGGCGGCGAGCGCCTTCGGCGGAGATACGCGCCTCGTGCGAGGCCTTTTCCCACTCCGCCCACTGCTCCTCGGTGCCGCGCTTACCGGGTTTTCGTGGCGAGGGACAGTGGCGCAAATCCACGGGAATCATGCGGGCCGGCGAGGGGCCGGAGCCTCGCTCTGGCATGGCGAGCGAGACTTGGAGAAAACGGCTGGCCCAGATGAAGTTATTCGTAAACGTCGGCCCGAGCGGATCACGCCGCCAACTGGTGCCTGCGATGCGGCGCCCCTTTTTTCGGATAAGCGTATCGTCGATGGCGCCGATAATGGGTGTGCCCTCTGGAAGCGTTTCGAGAGTACCTTGTACAACAGCCGAGAAAAGCTTTCCCACGTCGATGCGCTCCTGTTCAAAGAGGCGATAGTTCGCCGACCAATCGTGAAACTGCTGCCCCGAGGTACAGAGCATACCCGTCACCGTGCGCCGCCCCAGACAAAGCAGAAGAGAGAGGGCAAGGCGTCGCGCCCGCTCGAAGGTGCGCTGCTGGCGGAACGCCGGCCGTGCCATCTCGAAGAGCACATCGAAGGCCCCCTTCAATCCTCCATCGTGTTGTGGCGTTTTTTTTTGATCGGCGAATCGGAGGGGATCTGACGGCGAAGAACCATTTGATCCTTATCCTCGATGATCCACTCCCAGATCTCACCGCGGTCGAGCTCAAGCGCCTCGGCGACCGCATGGGGGATGTTGACGTACCACTGCTGGGATGACTTGCGATTGATAAGCTGGATCTTGGTGGGATGGCCCATGGTCAGTCTCCTTGGCCCCGGACTCACTGACCTAAAACAGCGGCACTAAAACAGAGTCAAAAACAATCTTCTACCTTAAACCAGAGCCATGAGGGAAATCTAAAACTAGTCAAAGGGCCAAACACGAGACCCCGCCTCCTTGAGGCGGGGCCGGTTACTCATTCTCGGCGCTTTTCGTTAGCCCGACCAGCCGGGCCGGATCCTCTTCTGGCGGACTTTCAGTCTCACCCTTGACCTGTCGGCAGATCACCGCGCACAGATCGCGCGTGATCGAACCCTCGATCTCATACGTTACATGGCGGCCGTCGCGCACCGAATACAACAGGTGGCAGCGCTCCATGGACTTCAAATGATACGACGCCACGGCAATCGAGCACCCCAACCGGGCGGCCAATTCCCCGACGTGCAGCTGCTCCTTCGACAACAAGGCCAAGATCATCAACCGCGTTGGATGACCCATCGCCCGCAATCTGTCAGCAATGGTGGCGAACGCCTCGGCTCTGTTTGTTAAGCCCGCCATCGTGCCTCTTCTCGATTCTCTTGAGACAAAATATTGAGATATCTTCTGCTGGTGTCATCAGAGGGAGGGCAAGCCGATTCAGCCAGTAAAGCGCTTGCCGAAGCATTTTTCTCGAAATACCCACGAGAAAGTTCAGGGCCGGGAAGGCGTCGTGCCCTCAATCATCGTCACATGCTGCCCGAATCACCGCCGTGCCACCCACGAACCGGGACCAGGCAGCAGAACACAACTTCTGCCGCTCAAACAGACCCCCCCCCGCCGCCTTCCTCCTTGCCTCCTGCCCGGCAATGGTTTTGCCTGTGCATCGCCTTCGAGGGGTGAGGATTCACAAACCATCCGGGATGATGACATGGCTGAAATGAACGACGAAGATATAAATAAGGTGGTGGTGATCGGGAGTGGTCCGGCGGGCTGGACGGCGGCGATCTATCTGTCGCGCGCCAATTTGTCCCCCGTCGTTTACGCCGGGGCACAGATCGGCGGCCAGCTCACCACGACCACGGAGATCGAGAACTTCCCCGGCTTTCCCGCGGGCGTCGACGGACCCAAGCTGATGTCCGACATGGAGGAGCAGGCCAGGCGTTACGGCACCGAGATCGTCTATGAGGAGATTTCGTCGGTGGATTTCACGACGACGCCGCTGACGCTGAAGTCCGGCGACAAGGAAATCCGGGCCCACGCGGTGATTATCTGCACGGGCGCGGCGCCGAAGATGATGGGGCTGGAGAGCGAGAAGACTTACTGGAATCGCGGCGTCCACACGTGCGCGGTCTGCGACGGCGGGTTTTATCGCGGCAAGACGGTTGCCGTCATCGGCGGCGGCGATTCGGCGATGGAGGAAGCCACCTACCTCGCCAAGCTGTGCAAGAAGGTCTACGTCGTCCACCGCCGCGACGAATTGCGCGCATCGAAGATCATGGCCGACCGCGCCCTCAGCACGTCGAATATCGAATTCGTCTGGAGCAGCGTGGTGGAGGAAGTGCTGGGCGATACGAGCGGCCTTTTCCCCAAAGTGACGGGGCTTCGGCTCAAGAGCCGCAAGGATCAGTCGATCCGCGAGATCGAGCTGGACGCGATGTTCATGGCGATCGGCCACACGCCGAACTCGACGTTTCTCGGCGATGCGGTGGAGATTGACGCCGCGGGTTACCTGATCGTGAACGACAAGCAGGAGACCAACGTGGCAG
>JAVEWL010000023.1:0-20163 GCA_034004565.1 FCB group bacterium
GGACAACAGCCGCCCCGTTGCCCTCAGCCACTCCCCGGCAACAATCAAAGGCCTTCGGTGGCCCAAACACTTCTCGCATGACGATGGCGCGGCGCACGTCTTTCATATCGCCCAGGAGCGGGTGCACCCGCCTCCGGCCTTGCGTCGACCGCCTCGCCGGAGGCTCAGGCCTCGGCGCTTCGACCCGAGCCGGCTCGGGCCTGGACGCCGCAGGCTGCGCGCGCCGTGCGACCGCCTGCTGGCGCTGCGCCTGCTGCGCCTCATGGCGTTGCCGGCGTTGCTGCTGCTCACGGTCGTATTCCGTCTGGGGCGGCGTCTGCCGTCGCTGTGCCTCGGCCAGTTGCCGCCGCACTTCCTGCTCGACGTCGCGCGCCTTGTTTTCCAGTGTCCGCCGCAATTCGCCCCAAGGTGTGCTCGGGGGCGCCGGCACCGCGACGGGCCGCACGGGCCGGGGCTGCCGCACCGGCGGCACAGGCATCCCCTCGTCATTCCTGCCGTCGCCGGTATCGTTACGCCCTTCCGCGTCCGGCGTGGGGATCTGCTCGATGACGAGCGGTTTCGCCCGGCGGACGGGCGCCTCTCCATCGCCGTAGATCTGCCGGCGCGTGGCCTCGGGTAGATCCGCCTTTCTCATCCGCCGTTCGCGCTCGAGTTGCTGGCGCTTGGCCTCTTCGGAGGCTTTCTTGGCCTTGTCGATCAGGCTCGCAATAATCCCAATGATGATGATCAGGGGCAATACAAATTCAAAGTCCGCGGTCATGACATTCATGATCGTCTTCCCTGCGGCGCGGCCCCATGAGGATCCGCGCCGCGGTTGCCGGACGCATTTCCAGACTTAACGGGATTGGTCGTCACCGGGTTGATCCATCTTGGATATCGACTGGCGCATGTCGGTGTCCGCCACAACGTTCTTCATGCGGTAATAGTCCATGATGCCGAGATTCCCCTGACGGAACGCTTCGGCCATGGCCTTGGGCACTTCGGCTTCGGCCTCGACGACGCGGGCACGCATCTCGACGACCAGCGCGCGCATTTCCTGCTCGCGGGCGGTGGCCATGGCGCGGCGCTCCTCGGCGCGGGCCTGCGCGATCTGTTTATCGGCTTCGGCCTGCTTGATTTGAAGCTGTGCGCCGATGTTCTCGCCCACGTCGACGTCGGCGATGTCGATCGAGAGAATCTCGAAGGCGGTGCCGGCATCGAGACCGCGCTTCAGCACTACCTTGGAAATGGTGTCGGGGTTCTCGAGCACGCGCTTATGCGATTCAGCCGAACCGATGGTGGTCACGATGCCTTCGCCCACACGCGCGATGATGGTGTCTTCCGTCGCGCCGCCGACGAGGGTATTGATGTTGGTGCGCACCGTAACGCGGGCCTTGGCCTTGAGCTGGATGCCGTCCATGGCCACGGCGGCAACGACGGCGGGTCCCCGCGAGGGATCGGGGCAGTCGATGACCTTCGGGTTTACCGAAGTGCGCACGGCCTCGAGGATGTCGCGGCCGGCAAGGTCGATGGCGGTGGCCTTCTTGAAGTTGAGGTCGATGTTGGCCTTGCTGGCGGCGATGAGGGCCTGCACAACGCGCGTGACGTTGCCGCCGGCGAGATAGTGGGCTTCGAGGGCGTCCGTGTCGATGTCCATGCCCGCTTTCACGGCCATGATTCGGCTCTGAACGATCACCCCAGGGTTGACGCGGCGCAGGCTCATGCCCACGAGGCTGAACAGGCTTACGCGGGCGTTCGACGCCACCGCCTGGATCCACAGCCGGAAGAACGAGATAAAGATCGCGCCGAACACCAGCGCCACGATGACGGCGAGAATGGCGAGACCTCCACCGATCAGGGAGCCTAATCCTTCTGGCATGTATATATCTCCTTTTGCGTTAACCGCCCGAATGCACTGATTTAGTTGTTAGACCCGCTCCACCACCACTCTGTTTCCGTGTACCTCCACAACGCGCACGGCGGTGCCTTCTTCGATGAAGTCGCCGCCCGTGACGGCGCCGATGCGTTTGTTGTTGACGACAATGGTTCCGGCGGGGCGCAGGGTCGTAAACGCCTCGCCCACTTCGCCCACAAGCGACGTGTCGGATTCCGCAGCGACCCAATCACCGCCCAACTGGCTGCTTTCCTGCAGGATTAGCGCCCTTCCGGCGCGGGTTCGGGGCATGAAATACATGCCCGCCGCGATGGCCATGGCAAGGCCGAACACTTCGAAGGCGATGACGAAAATTGCGATATCGCGCTCGTAGATGACGGCCATGATGCCGCTGGCCAGTAGACTTATTACGCCGAGCGTACCCATCACGAGGCCGGGCATGAAGAACTCGGTCATGATTAGGGCCACGCCCAGCACGCCCAATAAGACAATCCACACGGTCACGACGCGTCCCCCTTCAGTTCGAGTTGACGGGCCTCGAGCAGCGAGATGAGCTGGTTGATCTCGATGCGCATCTCCTGCATCACCTTCATCTTGTCACCAGGGTCCTTGGGATCGGACTCGGACATGTCATCGAAGGTGGTGATGAGGGTAGAGCCGTCTGTGAAGTGCAGCCGCGACTGGCCCAGAAGCTTGTTATAGCGCCGGGCGACCGAGGCGCAGTTGTAGTACCCCGCGCCCTGCTGTTGCACGACGGTCATGTCTTCAAGCAATTGGCGCAGCATGTGGGACAGTGTGCTCAACGGATCCATGTTTCCCCCTTGCAATTTTCGATTTCAGATTTTCGATTTTCGATTTTCGATTCTAAGATTACCTTTCGGGCACGTCATCGGGTTCAATTCGACATTCGCCTGCAAATTCACCTGCCACAGAAGTCCCCGACGGTGTCATGTCTTAAAATCGAAAATCTAAAATCTAAAATCGAAAATGGTCTAGGTTTTGTCCACAACGTACCTGTTCCCCTCGACCTCTACGATGACTATTGGTGTGCCTTCTTCAATATACTCCGCGCGGCTCACGACATTATACGTTCTTCCACCGAAACGGCCCCGGCCGGCGGGACGCAGGACGGTCAGCGCGGTGCCCTGGAGACCCACGGCTTCGAGTTCGTCGGAGACGGTTTGGACGGTGTAGCCTTCGTCGGAGCCCTGCATGTCCTGGAGCACCACGCCGCGGTAGATGGGCGTCTGGGGCAGGAGCCGCCACAGTGCGGCGATCATCAGGGTCAGAATGGCGGCCGCGCCACCGAGGGAAATCCCGGCGTTGCGAAGCCGATCGAAATCCCAGGGGTACTGCGGCACGGCGACGTTGGTCAGGGACAGGTAGATCCCCAGGAGGAAACAGATGATCCCCGCGACGCCGGGCAGGCCGAAGCCGGGGATGATGAAGATTTCCGCGAGGATGAGGCCTATGCCCACCACCACGAGCAGGATGTCGAGCCATTCCGCCAGACCGATGATGTACTGCGCGCCGAAGAACAGGGTCAGGCAGGTGATGCCCACGATCCCGGGCAGCCCGAAGCCCGGAGCCTTGGCTTCGTAATAGATACCGCCAACGCCCAAGGCCAGCAGCAACATCGAGACCAAAGGGCTCGTAAGGAAACGGAACGTGTGCTCGGCCCAGGTAAGGGTGAGCTGGACACGTTGCGCATCGGCGAGATCGTGTTGCTCGAGGACCTCATCGAGGGACTTGGCGGTGCTCTGGATGAGGCCGTATTCCAAGGCCTCGTTCGGGGTCAGCGTGAGAAGCTGGCTGCCGCTGTCGATGACTTGCGCGCCTTCGGGCGGCTCGGGGTCGGGTATGGCGGGCGCGGGCGCGACGATTGGCTGGACGCGGGGCGGCGCGCCAAGGATACGTTCGAGGGGGTTTTCCTGGACGGCCGGCACTTCCCCGCCGGAGCCGCCGCCGCCTCGGCCGATACTGAACACTTCGGTCTTGCCGTTGACCTCGCGCTTGGCCAGCACGACGGCCTTGTCGACCATGGCCTCGGCGATGTCGGCGTTATGGCCGTTGACTTCGGCGAGGGCGCGCATGCGTTTGCGGACGTAGGAGAGTTCTTTCTCGCCCGTGGGCTCCGTTCCGGAGGGGGACATCATCACGGGCTGCGCCGCGCCGATGGTGGTGCCGGGTTTCATCTCAATTTCGTTGCACGCGAAAGCGATCATCGCGCCCGCGGAGATGGCGCCCTTGCCGGTAACGTAGGCGATGGTCTTGCAGGGCGCGCCGAGGATGACGTCGCCGATGTTGACGGCGGAATCGACGCGACCGCCGAAAGTGTCGATGACGAAGACAATGGCGTCGGCGTCTTTGGCCTCGACCATGGCCCGCTTCACGAGCACGAGAAGACCATCGTCAATCATGCCCTCGAGAGGGCAGATGACAACCTTCGATCCGGCGGCGGCCGGAGCTCCGGCGGCAATGACAGGCCAAAGTACGGCCACAAACACCAGTAACCATGTCAGCCTGCGTATCATGGCGTTGCATCCTCACATGTTCGGGGCTCCGTTGGGGATCCCCCTGTAAAGACTTGCCTTACTTCTATTCTAGGCGGAACCGCGTGGGCGATCAATGGGCAGGTGATTTGGGCGGGAAGAAATGGCATGCTGGTGAGCGGCATAGGGGGGCCGCAGTTGGGGCAGGAATTGGAATAATTGCCGATTACTTCAACGGAACTTTTGCTCGACGTTACCCAATCAGGAGGTCCACACCATGCAAGCCTGGAAAACCCATTGCCTCCCCGATTTTGGGTTCCAAATCGACCTTCCCTCCGACTGGACGGTCCAGGACACCGGGTTTGTCATGGCAAACCGGGAGAGGGTGGACATGGGCAGCCCGGCGCTTCAACGCCGATTCCAGCAGGCCACGGTGCCCATTCTTGCGTGTACCCGGTATCCCGACGGATACGATGATGTGAACCCGACCGTGCAAACGACGTTTCGGCCGATGCCTCAGTTGGGTGTACCGGCGACGCTGGTGCTGGAGAAGATGACCGGGTTGATGGGGCAGATGTTCGAAGATTTTCGGTTTATCGAGGAGCCGGTCGAGACGGAATTGGGCGGGTTGCCGGCGGCGCGCGCACGCATAAGCTACGCCATGTTCAACAGTGACGAACGGCGGTTCGACGTCCTCGCGCGGTCCTGGATAGTGCCATGCGGCAAGATGATGTTTATCATCGGCATGTCCGGAACCACCCAAGGCGACAACGTCTGCGAGGACGAGTTCAACGGCATGGCGGCGAGCATCCGCATCGCCCCGGACGCAATCCAAGCGTAAACGCGCCTCTGTGGCACCCCCAAGTCGGCTTCATGACTTGGGGGTGTGGGCAAGCCAAAAACTTCCAAGACAGCACAAGACTTTGGGCTCCCCTCACCCTGCCCCTCTCCCCAGGGAGAGGGAAGAAGACTCCAGCAGGGTACAGCGCTCGATTCTTCCCCCGATCAGACAACCCTCTCCCCCCGACGGGCTCCCTCTCCCCCTGGGAGAGGGGCGGGGTGAGGGCTTCCGCAAAAAGCTCTTCAATGCAAGGTAACGAATCTCCCCACCACCTACGCCCTCTCCCACGACGGGCTCCCTTCCCTTGGAGAGAGGGGCGGGGGCGGGGGAGGCTTTTCGCCTTCCATTCGACCTTCCCATCACTCCGCCAGTTTGCCGGGACTCGCATTCTCCCTCAGCCAGGCGAGGATCTCCTTGATACTCCCCGTCGCAAGGCTAATCGAGGTGTCGGCGGCGCCGTAGTACAGGTTAATGGTGTCGCCGTCGTCGCCGATGGTGTGGCCGCAGGGGAAAACCACGTCATGCACCTCGCCCATGCGCTCATAGGTCTCGCGTGGCGCCATAATCCACGATTCACTGCGCAGGATCGAGTGGGCCGGGTCCTCGAGGTCGAGGAGAGTGAGGCCCAGCCGGTAAATGGCGCCCGCCGGAGTAAGCTTCACGCCATGGTAAATCACGAGCCACCCTTCCGGCGTCTCGATGGGCGTCGACGAAAGACCGATCTTGTTCGCGTCCCAGAACGGGCCGCGCCGCGCCATGACCGTGATCGTGTGATCGCCCCAGTGCTTCAAATCGGGCGAATACGAAACCCACATGTGCGCGCGGCCGTGTGTCGGGACCGGCCGGTGAATCAATGCCCAGCGGCCATTGAACCGGCGCGGAAATAGAGACGCGTCCTTGTCTTCGGGCGGCATGATATTGCCCAGCCGCTCGAAGTTGACGAAGTCCTCGGTCGTCGCGAGCGACACGCCCGCCCCCGAGGGCGAGTAACACGTGTACGCGATAACGTACTTCTCCAGTTCCGGCACCCACACGACGCGAGGGTCCTCCACTCCCCACACTTCTTCGGGATGCCCGACCACATCGGGGGCAAAGGTTGGGCGCTCGTCCACCCGCCAGTTGGTAACGCCGTCCGCCGAGCGGGCGGCCGTCAAATGCGACCGGCCGGCGGTGTCTTCGCAACGGCACAAGAGCAGCGTTTCGCCGTTGGCCAGACGGGTGGCGCCGGCGTTGAATACGGTATTGATCAAATACGGCCACTGCTCGGCGCTGAGAATCGGGTTGTCCGGGTGCCGCCGAAACAGTTCCTGGCGCAAGGTATTGGATCGGGGTTCGGTGGGCATAGGCGCTCCTTGCAGGTCCGCATGATGCGGGGGCGCTGAATGCTGAATCAATAGTAGGGGGAACCGTGCTGGGCGCGAGTCTAGCATGGGGCAATTACGAATTACGAATTCTAAACCTGAATTCCGAATCGGAAGCCACTTCGGCAGGCTCTTCATTCATAATTCATCATTCACAATTCATAATTGAAAACCTGACGGTCCGATGCGATCATGCTGAACCGACATTTTCCGCTGGGCGTTGGTTGCAGGAAGGACTCCGTATGCGATTGACCGATTTGTTTCCTCCCATTCCCCGCGTGACGCGTTTGACGGTCGCGCGGCCGGACACCTCGCAGGAAGGCATTGATTTCTGGGTCTGGTTCCGCAGCCTGCAGGGCTTGGTGAACCGTGTGGAACCCCACCTCTACGTAGTGCGCACCGACCCGGAACCGCGCGTCGGGTATTTTCAGGAGGAACACTGGCTCGACTACTACCGGCGCGAGTTCAAGCTGCCCGCCGAAGGAATCACGGGCGCGGACGCGGTCCTGGATCGCTACCGCAGTGCCTTCAGCGGGTACATCCTTTACGACAACGAGGATGTCATCCAGACCCAGAACCTCGCCATCACGCGCTGCGGGCTGGAAGGCCTGCTGCCGGTGTCGCCGGATCAGGAGAAATACATGATCCGGCACGGCATTCCCAGGCGAGACGATCTCCGCGGGCGTTTTAAGAACGACGTGGAAGCCGCAGAGTGGGCGCTCGAGAATCTCTGGCCCTACTGCAACCGGCGCTTCTTCGCAAACTTCTGCATTCATCGCCCCATCTGGCCTTCGCAGAGCCATGAGTTGGAAGACTTCGTGGTGTCGCTGCGCGGGCTCGCGCTGGACCTGCCCCTGAGCCGGCAGTCGCGCCGCACCCGCGCCCTCTATCGCACCATGCTGGAGTCGGCCGAGAAACCCGGCGTGCAGATGAACTGGCACTGCGCCTGCGACCAGGAAAAGGAATACGTCGCGGAGGCGGCCGAGTTCGGCTTCCTCACGCTCTGCAGCGTCTACACGCCGAACCTGACCGTGCACGGCGGCGTCGGCGAACCGCTCGACGCATATGAACAGCCAATGCCCGCTGCGGACGCCTGCCACGCCGAAAAGGACAAGGTCTACGTCTGCCTGTACAACAGCGATGGCGACGCGACCTGGGCGATGCACAACCTCCATTCGCAGAACTGGCTCGCGCCGGAGCGCGGACGTTTCAAGTTCGGCTGGGGCTTGCTGCCGCTGATGGTAAAGCTCATGCCGGGCATGCTGCGCTACTACCACCAGACCCGGAGCGAGAACGATTCGTTCTGGGGGCCGTCGTCGGGCGCGGGATACACCTACACGCACCTCTGGCCGAAGGATCTCGTGGACGGCTACCTCGCGGAGTCACGGCAATTGCTCGATCAGACAGGTCAACACGGCTGCAACACGGTGAACTGGTTCCTCCGCGACTGGTGGCGCGAAGTCGAGGACGACGAAGCCGTTCGGCGCGAACAGGAGGCCCTGAAATCGGGGCCGGGCCTCGTCTGCGGACTCGGCGGCAGCCCCTACGCGAGGAGCTACCTCGACGGGCCGATCCCGAAAGTGCATTCCGTGCACATCGCCAACGTCGGCCGCGACAACATCGGCGACATCGTCAAGTTCTCAAAGGAATGCCCGACACGACCGCTGTTCATGTTCCTCTTCGCGCAAATCGCGCCGGGAATCTGGCAGCAGGTCGAGTCCGAACTGGAAGAATACGCGAAGCATCCCGAGATTCAGCTCTGCGGCATGGACGAGTTCTTCCTGACCCTGCAAGACGCCATCCAGCAGGGACTCGTAGGTGAGGATCTCTACGAGAAGACCGACGCACTCTCGGAGACGTGGCTGAAGGCTCCGGGACGCCATCGCCTGCCGTTGTGCGAGAAGATCGCTGCGGAATTGGCGCACGTGGTACGCGCCGGCTCGACCGAACGGCGCCGCGTCCTCGCCGAAGGAGCCTGGATCGACCTGGTGTCCTGTGAAATCGAAAACGTCGCGCAGGACCGGGACGAATTCCTCGCGAAGTACACCGGCCGATCGCCCGTGCCCGAAGAGGAAGAAGTGGACACCCTCTTCTACGTCGCATTCACCGTCGCCTGGACCGTGCTGCGCTCGGCCATCGAGGCGCAAGGCATCTACGCCAATCACCGCACCCAGTGCCTCGAAGACTTCAAGCGCCTCTGCGGCCCCATCGTCGATACCACCGCCTTCGAAGGCCTCTTCGAAGCCTGGGAAAACTGGGAAACCGGCACTCCCGACGCGACCACGCTGGCAAAGTGGGTCGACGGTATCGCCGGCGCCGCGCGACGCCTGCGGGACGCCTTGGGTCCCAACGAGGCGGAAACCTCCATTAACTGGCCGCCCCGCACCATATAGGCCACACGTACCGTCTGTGGTATACTTTGACGTACGTCAGGAGGTACGTTTAATGGCGAAGATACCGGCAATCATCCCCGTGACGGACCTGCGCCAGGATGCCGCGGCGGTCCTGAAACGCGTAAAGGACGCGAAGGCCCCCGTGGTCATCACCCAGCGCGGACGCGCGGCGGCGGTGATGCTCAGCATGGAAGCCTACGAGCGCGGCGAACACGAGCGCCGGCTGTTGCAGTTGCTCTTACGGGGCGACAAGGAAATCACCGCAGGCCAGGGGCATGACCTCGACGATGTCCTGGCCGAGGCCGACGCGCTTCTTTTCGAAGAATGAAGCGCCGGGTGCGGTTCACGCCGACGGGCCGGACCCAATTTCTTTCGGCCATTGCCTACATCCGCCGCGACAAAATATCCGCGGCACAACATTTCCGAAAGCAGGCTGAAAAGGCCTTGCGCCGCCTCGAACGATTTCCCAATTCGGGGCGCGTGATACCGGAGTTCCCCGAACTCTCGCAACGCGAAGTCGTCGTGCCGCCGTATCGTTTTTTCTATCGAACGATTGGAGACACGGTTTGGATTGTGGGCGTTTGGCATGGCGCGCAACTGCCCGATCAGCCACTGGATTAGGTGTCCGTTCGATCCTCGATGCAAGTAATCTCAGGATTAGCCTGGTTTGGCTTGGTAATTGGTGAAGGCCGGTGTACAATTCGCACCGATTGTTAGAGATCGTAAGTTTCAGGCGGAACATGGGAGGAATGCTCATGAAGAAGAGCATCATGCTCGTAGCGACGTTGTGCGTCGTGGCCATGATGGTGGCGGGTTGTGCAACGATGTGCGGTGAAAAAGCAGGCTGCCAGAAGGCGTGTCAGGCAAAAACGAATATGCCTGCCGCCGAAAAACTCGGCTTCAAGGTCGGTTGCCAGGCCTATAGCTTCAACAAGTTCACGTTCTACGAAGCCATCGACAAGACCGCCGCCGCGGGCTTCAACTACATCGAAGCCTATCCCGGCCAGGCGCTCAGCCCCGAGAAGATGGACGTCAAGTTCGACCAGAACCTGCCGGCCGACCTGCAGAAAGAAGTGCTGGCGAAGCTCGAGGCCGCCAACGTGAAGCTCGTGAACTACGGCGTGCTCGGCCTCGGCGCGGACGAAGCCGAGAACCGCAAGATCTTCGAATTTGCCAAGGCCATGGGCATCGAGACAATCACATCCGAACCCAAGCAGGAAGACCTGCCCGCGATCGACAAGCTCGCCCAGGAATACGGCATCAACGTCGCCCTGCACAACCACCCGAAAGATTCCCGCTACTGGAATCCGGACACCGTCCTCGAAGCCGTCAAAGGCCTGAGCCCCCGAGTCGGCGCCTGCGCGGACACCGGCCACTGGATGCGTTCGGACATCAATCCGGTCGACGGTCTCAAGAAGCTCGAAGGCCGCATCATCAGCCTGCACTTCAAAGACCTGAACATGTACGGCAAAGAAGCCGCCAACAAAGAAGACGTCCACGACGTGGTCTGGGGCACGGGCAAGGCCGACGTGCCGGCGCTACTGGCCGAACTGAAGCGCCAGGGCTTCAAGGGCGTCTTCTCCGCCGAATACGAATACGATTGGCTGGATTCGGTGCCCGAGCTCACCGAAAGCGGTCAAAACTTCGAGAGAATCTGCCAAGACCTCGTAAAGAAATAGCGCCAAGTTTCTGTCAAACATTCACGGCGCCTCCGAATCACCGGAGGCGCCGTTCTCTTCCTCCCTCTCCCCTTGGGAGAGGGCGGGGTGAGGGCTTCGGCAAAACAACCCCCAAACCCAATCCAACGAATCGCCCCAGCATCCACATACAAGCCCACAACGGCCTCCCTCTCCCCGGGATGAGGGAGAGGGAGAAAGACACCTTCGCCCGCCGCTGCCGCTCCCCGGTCGAAGTCTACCGCAGCCCTAACAGGCGCAGCGCATTGGCCTGCGCAATCGTCGCCCGGGCGGCCTCATCAAGCGGCGCAAGGCGCAACTTGTCAACGTTCGCCTGAATGTTAAACAGCGGAAAATTCGTCCCAAACAAAATGCGCTCCGCCCCGAAGCGCGCCACCGCGTCCTCCATCTCCCCCATCTTCTCGTAGTTCGACGTGTCGAAAAACAAATTCTCCGGCATACCCGTGCGCTCAGGCTGGCCGCACTTCAACCCAAGCGCCACGACATTCACCCCGGGGTGCCGCCGCGCCAATTCGCCCACAGCTTCAGGCGCAACGTCGGGAACAATCTCGCGGTCGAATTGCCGGCGCATATCCTCCAGGGCCACCTGAACGCATAGCGGCAAGCCCAGCGCCCCCACTCGCCCGGCAAGCTCATCAACCGCCTCGTTCAACCCAAAACGGTGGTAGTTCGGGTACAGCACCACGGCACGCACCCCAAACTCCCCGACGCACCGCTCAAGGTCATCATCCCACCCTGCGAAATTCTGACGCAGCACGGCAAAAGGAATCAGGCGATCCCGGTGCGCGGCAATCGCGCGCGCAAGCTCGTCGTTGCCGTCCTGCGGATTGAGGTAATGCACGGCGTTGAGCGAACTCACGCCGGCGCGCTCGATCCCGTATTGGTCCATCTGACGCAACAGTTCGTCGAACCCCTTCACGGGGCGATAGGGCCAGTGGCCAAGACGCGCGTTGAAATCAAACACGGAGCCACCTCCGCACGTTCTCGCCGAGGATCAGGCGTTCCTGCTCGGGCGGCAAATCCGCCGAATGCACCTTCGACTTCTGCACGATGAAGCTGCGCCCCGGAATGTCCGAGCCAAAAAAGATGCGCTCCGGCGCGATGTGCTTGAGCATGCAACGGATGCTGCCTTCCTCGGGTTCCCCGCCGGACACATCGACGCACAGGTTCGGATAATCCTTGATGACCCGCGCCACCTCTTCCCACCGCGCGCTCATGTGCGCGATCCACAGCTTCAAGTCCGGGTGCCGTTGCGCGCGGCGGACGGCGTGGTGGTGCGTGGACTCGCAGGTCATGTTGCCGGTGGCCTTGACGAACGTGTGCGCCATGACGGCATTGTCGTGTGCCTGCGCCCAATCCAGAATCGGATCGAGCGCGGGATCGTCGAGAAACTGCGAGATCCACAGTTTCACCAGTTGACACGGCCCGTTGGCGTTGCAGCGCTCCAGCAATCCGATCGACTTCTCGACGTGCTGCGCGCTCACATAAGTAAACCCGACGAACCGGTCGGGATACCGCTCGACCGCGGCCAGCACGTCCTCCGCCGCCTCTTCAAGCTGCGCTTCGCTCGGAAACTCGACCCATTCGCGCGAGAGCGAGCTGATGCAGATCTTGTTAATACCCGCACGGTCCGCGGCGTTGAGGATCGCGGTCAGGTGCGCGTCGTCCGCGTTCAGAATATGCGCGTGGCTGTCTATGACCATGGGATGGACCATATGGACGAGACGGACTTGATGGACGAGAAGCCTCCCTCACCCCGCCCCTCTCCCCAAGAAGAGGGAGCCCGTTTAGCGCGTTGTGCACGTTCAATGCCTCTACCCCCCTGGAGTCTTTCCCCCTCTCCCCCTGGGAGAGGGTTGGGGTGAGGGCAAGGCACACCACGAAACTTCCGCATGCCTAGTCCTCCAACACCAGCGGCGAACAACCGGCGATGGGCGAGAAAACCGTGGCGCCCGGCTCAAGATCATTTGGAACGTAGTAACCCTCGTTCAGCCGCTCCACCACCTTCTCCGCAGCATCTCGCCGGACCATCACCATCATGCATCCACCCAGTCCCGCGCCCGCGAGCTGCGCGCCGATGACACCCGGCGTGTCCAACGCAAGGTCGACCATACGGTCAATCTGCGGCAGGCTGCACGCGTAACCGCCGGGCTGCGCATAAAGCTGCGCGGCCAGAACGCGCTCGGGATCTTCCGTCTGGAGGTCCTGAATGCGCGCCACCAGGGCTCTGTCGCTCGAGTCCGCCACAAACGGATTGCCGTCGCGACCGACAACCCGGTCGCCGTCGTGCGAGACGTTCATGAGCCACCCGAAACGCGAGAGATCGCCGCGCTCGAGCCGGTTGAAGCAATGGCTGCTCCGCGCGCATTCCGCGATGCCGAAAAGCAGGCACGCGCGAATCGCATACGACTCGGGCTGCTTGTGCGTGGCGAAGAAGCGCTCGCATTCCTCGCGGCCCAATTCATCCAACAGTTCCCGCGGCGTCATACGCTCAGGAATGTCGAGCAGGACGCGATAGATGTCCGCGCTGCGCACGTTGAGTGCGACCGGGTCGATGTCGCGCAGGTGCTGAATGAGCGGCGCATAATTCGGGAAACGCTTACGCACGAGGTGCACACCGAATTCGTAACACGCGATGCGCTCGTTGAACACGTCCTTTGCGCCGGCGGCCTTACGGGCGTGAATGCGCGAATTACCGACCACTAGCGCGCAGTCGCTCGGGAAGGGAACATAGCCTTTGATCGCGAAGGGGAAGAAACCCACGTGTGCCACCTGGCCGAACTGACTGAGCTTCACCGCCGCGTGATCGGCGCTGCCACCGCGCGTGCCGACGAACCATTCGCCCTCCCCGCACACATCCACAAGGTCGTTCGGCGACAGCGCGAGCCGGTTCGTAAGCACGAGCGCCTCCGCCATCGCCACGACCAGCGCCGAAGACGAGCTCAGGCCCGCGGCCATCGGAATGTCGCCCGATACCACCGCATCGAGCCCGTGGATCTGGCGGTCCTTGAACTGTTGCTGCAAGCGCAGCAGGGGCGCCTTCAGGTAATTTCCCCAGTCGCCCTGCAGATCGCGCACCATCCGGATGATGGCCTCGCTGTTGACGAATTCGCGCCACTCGTCCCAGCGCACCTGGCGCAGCAAATCGCCCGCGGTAAAGTCGAGGTCGGGAAACTGGGCCGAATCGGCGTTGTGCGCGCGAACGGTCGTGTCGTCACGCCCCCGCGCCACGAGGATCTGCTCGCGATCGATGGCCATCAGGTTGACATGCCCGCCGCGATGATCGACGTGACGCCCCATGAGATTCACGCGGCCCGGCGCGCGCACAATGGCCACGCGACCGTCGCGGCCGTAAGTCTCCATGAACAACTCGACGGTCTGCAAGAGCTTGACGCGTTTTTCCTCTGCCAAGGCGGGATTGTCGCCGTAGATCGCCCGCAACAACCCGCGAACGTCGGCATCCGGTTCCGCCAGGCGCTTCACCCAGGCCTCGGGCGTCTTGAAAATGCGCGGGTCCTTGGCCGCCTCGGGAGCAACCTCGACGCCCGCTTTGCGCCGGAAATGCTCTTCAATCTCGAGCAATTCCTCAGGACTGTTGAACCCCAGCACGTCGTCGGGATCGTCAACGGGACAAATCACCACCTTGCGGCCCGCCTTCACGAGGCTCTCGACGCTGTCGGTGAGATACTCTTCCTTCTGGGCATTGTCGTGACCCAGCGAATACAGCACATCGAACAGGACCTCGGCGCGGTATAGATAAATCGCCTGGTTGATCCACCGAACCTTCGCCTCGATCTCCTCGGCGGTGCAACCGCGGCCGTCGACGTCAATGGCGCGGCCTTCCTCCTGGGCGCGCGTCAGATCGGCCTTCTCGATAATGCGCAGCGGACAACCCGCCTCGTCGGTCAGGATGCGTCCCGCATCCGGCCAGCGATTCTTCGGCGCAACAATGAGCGCAAGATCGGCGTCTTCCTCGCGAAACGTGCGCACGAGCTTGTCGAGCGTGTGCCGCTCGATGACCTTGTCTCCCGCAATGACGAGGATGCCGCCATCGAAGGCCAGTTGACGCAGCACCGCCGCGCCCTGCTTGGTCGCATGCCCCGTGCCCTTCAATTCCGCCTGGTAGGCGAACAGCGCCTCGGGAAACTTCGGTCCGACCTCGTCGACGACCGTCCCGGCAAGGTGCCCCACAACCAGAATATTGGGCGCGACCCCCAGCCCGGTAAGTTCCTCGAGCATGCGCGATATGGCGGGTTTCCCGGCGACGGGAAAACACACCTTCGGCATGCGCGGCGCCTGCATGCGCCGCCCCTTCCCGGCGCAAAGGATAATCGAAGCGATCGAGCCAGCGCTTTGTGTGACCGTGGACAAGGTTCTCCGCCCTCCTTGCGTTTGACAGAGCGATTCTAGCGCTTCAGAAGGGCTGCATCCAGCAGGAAGAGAAGGATCACCACAAAGACACGAAGACACAAAAAACGGCAACCACGAATAACACGAATCACACGAATGGAATCTGGGAAGGCCTGCGGCGCTGTGGCGAGAATTCGGTTCCCATTCTTCCCATAGTTCCCATGACTCCCATAACTCTCATACTTCCCATGGGAGTTATGAGAATCATGGGAAGGATGGGAGAAATGAAAAACAAGTGTTGGCCTTAGCGCCACGGGCCATCCCAAATTCCATTCGTGGCATTCGTCTTATTCGTGGTTGCAGTTCTTCGTGTCTTCACGTCCTGGCGGCAATCTTACAGCTTCTTAATCCGCCAGATGGCCAGAAGCGACAACACCGAGGCCGCGGCAAGGCCCATGATGATGATGAACGCGAAAGGATTGTGCTGGAGCGGGATGCTGACGTTCATGGAGAACGCGCTTACGACAAACGTCGGCACCATGATGGCAATGGTGATCATGGTAAGCGATTTCATGAGCACGTTGAGGTTGTTGCTCACGATGGATGCGCGGGCATCCATAAGGCCCGACAACACGTTCGAGTAAATCTCGGCCTGCTTATAACACTGGTTGTTTTCAATCAGGATATCGTCGAGGTACTCCAACTCTTCTCCGCCAATCCCGACCTTGGCCGAGGTGTTCCGCAGGCGCTCGATGAGCAGCCCGTTGGAATTGAGCGCGTTGAGGTAGTAGACGAGGCTCTTCTCGAGGGTGAAAAGATTCAGGAGATAGCGGTTGTCCATTCCGGCATTGATCTTGTGCTCGAGCTCGTCGGAGATCATCTGGATGACCTTCAAGTGCCCGAGGAAGTGCGAAATCGAAAAGAAAATAAGCTTGAGCATGACGTGCGTGAGCGATTTCACTTTCGTCATGGGGCGCGCTTCAAAGATCCCGTCGTTTTCCGAGGCCACGAGGATAAGGCGATCCTTGAACAGGAACATCCCCACCGAAGCCACCTTGAAAAGAAACTCCTCCTCGGCGGAATAGTTCCGTGGCCGCTTGTAGATGATTGCGACATGGTTGGGCTCGAATTCAAGCCGGGGCTGCTCATCCGGGTCCAAGGCAGAATTCAACGTATGCTCGTCGATCTGAAGGACTTCGACCAGATAACGGCGTTCCGCCTCGTTCGGTGCGATGTAGAGGGTAACGGTGCTTTCCTCGCCATCCCCCTCGACGAGACAGTTGCCCGAAATGGTGTAATGCTTCTGCATATCGAGCTCCCCTCGCCCTGCGTCCAAACCGCTACTATATACCCCATTTACGAGGGTTCGCTCAAGGCGCCGCGGCAGTTTTCGGCTAAAAGACCCTCAACGTTACGTTCTTCAGATACGCCGTTTCCGGCATGCTCATCAATATCGGATGATCCCGCGCCGCCCCCCGCACGTCCAGAATCCATACCTCACGCTGCGCGGCACGCGCGGCGCGCTTAATCACTTCCACAAACGCCGGCAAATCCAGGAAATGCGAGCAAGAAGACGTAACCAGATACCCCCCCGGCTCGATCGCCTGCATCGCGTCGCGGTTAATCGACTGGTAAAGCCCCTGCGCCTTGGTAACTTGCGCGCGCGTCTTGGCCAGCGCCGGCGGATCCAGAAATATCACGTCGTACCGCTCGCCACGCTTCAGCACTTCCGTGACGTCTTGGTTTTCGAACGCGCAAACGGTGCCGACCCCGTTGGCCTCGGCGTTGCGCCGTGCCACTTCAATGGCGCGCGCCGAGGTATCAACCCCCAACACGCTCGCCGCACCGGCCCGGGCCGCTTCGCAAGACCACGCGCCCATGTAGCAATACCCGTCGAGAACCTTTGCCCCCTTGACGAAGGGCCGCATGGCCTGCCAGTTCTCGCGTTGGTCCAGGAACATCCCCGTCTTCTGGCCGCGCTCGAGGTTCACCGTGAGCTTCAGGCCGTCGATTTCAACGGGAACTTCCACGGCGACCTCGCCAAAATCGCGACATTGGCCTGCCAACTCAAAGCGCACGCCCTTGACGCCGTCGTGGCTGAGGAAGGCGGCGGCGAGGTCGTCTATCCAATTCAGGTAGAAGGCGCAGGTCGACTGGACGGACACGACGGAACCAAAACGGTCCGCAACGAATCCGGGCAGGCGATCGCTCTCGCCGTAGACCCAGCGGTAGACGTCCTGCCCGGGAAAGAGGCGCTCGCGGTACTGCGCGGCCGCATGGATGCGGTGCGCGAGGAAGTCCGCGTCAATGTCCTGGGCCTTGCGGCTCAGGAGACGAACGGCGATACCCCCCTCCGCCTGGTAAAAACCCCGGCCGATAGGGCGGCCCACGTCGGACTGTACGTCCACGAGCGCGCCGTCCGCCATGGCGGGCAATTCGGAAAACTCGTTGCGATAGGCCCAAAGGTGCCCGCGCAGGAGCCTGCGTTCTTCTTTTGACTTGAGTATTGCTGTTTCCATAGCCGACTATTGTACCAAAAACACGCCGCCATTTACGAACGCGCCGGAAAACCGCGTGCAGGCACACGATCGCTTGTGGCACCCCCACCCGCCTTCATGACTTGGGCTCTTTTCTTTTTGGCAGAAAAGCAGGATGGACCGAGGACCAAGATCACCACAAAGGCTCAAAGACACAAAGAACCGCATCTCTTACTTCCCATGACTCCCATAAGACCCATATGACCTATAAGACCCATTCTTGGCAGTTCTTTGAGTCTTTGAGCCTTTGTGGTGATCTTGCTGTTTCCTCATCCTGTCCATCCTGCCAATCCTGGAATCCTGTCAAAAAGCAAACACCCCCAAGCCCAAAACCCGCCTTGGAGGTGCCACAAACTGTCTCTTCCCGTCTGCCGGGATAATTCGGAGTCTCATTTTGTTGAAGTCCGCGTGGATTCGTGGTACCTCTACGGCAGGGGGCGGTGGCCCAGTGCTTTTCGATCGGGGATCTCTCTCATGAACACGCAACAAGCCGTACAGCAATTGCGGGATGACGTGGCGCTCTTTGCCCGTCCCGAAGGGCGCATGGTGGGCACCGCGGGACACAAACAGGCCCGGCGAGACCTGGTCGCGCGCCTGACCGCACTGGGATTGCGGCCCTATGCCGGAGACGGCTTCGAACTGCCCTACGAAGTCGAGGGCACGGCATACTGCAACATCCTGGGGCGGCTCCCGGGCTTGGACGCGTCGCTGCCGCCCGTCGTCCTCGTGGCGCATTACGATACGGTCATCCGCTATGCCGGCGCGGACGACAATGCCGCGGCCATGGCAATCCTGCTGGCGTCGGTGGAACCGTTGCGATCGCGAAAGCTGGCGCGCGACGTCGTGTTTGCCTTCTTCGACGCGGAGGAGCCCCCGCACTTCCTCACACCTCGAATGGGGTCAATTCACTTCTACAACCACCAACGGCGTGGCCCGGTCCATTGCGCGGTCGTGCTGGACCTGGTGGGCCACGACGTGCAAATTCCCGGCTTCGAGGACCTTCTGTTCATCACCGGGATGGAAAGCGACGCCGGGTTGGCGGAAGTCATCCAAGACACAAAAGCCAGGGGGCTCAAACCGCTGCCCACCCTAAACGCCTACGTCGGCGACCTGAGCGACCACCACGTGTTCCGAATTAACCAACGCCCCTACCTCTTTCTCACCTGCGCCCACTCGCCGGATTACCACCGCCCCACCGACACGCCCGACAAGCTCAATTACGAGAAAATGGCCGCCATCCGAAACTACCTTCTCGGCCTGACGGAGCGCATCGCGCAGCTTTCCTTGGAGGGTCCCTTCGAAGGCTACGACAGCGCCCCCGTAGAGATTGCATTCATGAAACGCAACATGGGCCCAATTCTGGCCATGTTCGGCCTGTCGGCCCAATCGCGCGAAGACATCGAACGGATCGCGAAGCTATTCGTCTCGCAATTCCAACTATAGCCATTGCGATCTCGAGATGGCCTCCGCGCAAATGCCCTCGCATGCCTTGCATTCAAATCGAGAATCCAAAATCGAAAATCGAAAATCTCATGTAGTTCTCGCACAAACCCTTCTCAGAATCACATACCCCGCCACCCCGGCAACCATACTCGCCATAAAAATGCCCATCTTGGCCTGGATGAGGAATTCCGGCGAATCGGGAAACGCCAACTGGCTGATGAACAGCGACATGGTGAAACCGATGCCCGCCATCCAGCTCATACCGTAGACGTGCCGCCACGACACCCCTTCGGGCAATTCGGCCAGTCCCAGACGAATCGCCACCCACGAGAAAAACATGATCCCCGCCTGCTTCCCCAGAAGCAGCCCCAGAACCACGCCCAGCACTACCGGCTCGGTAAAGCCCGTGGACAGGGTCGGCCAGTCAATGTGTATCCCGCTGTTGGCGAACGCGAAAAGCGGCATGATGAACAGCATGGTGATGGGATGCAGCGAATGCTCGATGCGCTGAAGCGGCGCCTCCACCATACGGCACTCGGTCAAGATCGCCCCGATAAGCTCCTGCTGGCGCGAATTGACAAGGAGCGGATTGACATGGTCTTCCGCCTCGTCAAAACGCTCTAAAAGAGTTTGCATCCGGCCCCGGAACAGCGGCGTTTCATAACGGGCGTTGATGGGGATAGTGAAAGCCACGAGCACGCCGGCAATAGTGGCATGCACCCCCGACTGAAGAAAGGCCAGCCAAACGCCTATCCAGATGAGCACGAAGGTTCCCGTGGCGCGCACGCCGAGGCGGCCCAGCGCGTAGGACAGGCCGATAAGCAGGCCGCCGACCAGCAGGCTGTCGAGCGCAATCCGTTCGGTATAGAACACGGCGATGACCAGGACGGCGCCAAGGTCGTCCACAATGGCAAGCGCGATAAGCAACACACTCAGACCGATGGGCACGCGCTTGCCGAGCAGGCTCATGCAGCCCATGGCGAACGCGATGTCCGTGGCCATCGGTATTCCCCACCCCGCGTGAGAGGCGCGCGACGCGTTGAACGCGGCGAAGACCAGGGCGGGGCAGAGCATGCCACCAAGGGCCGCAAACGCGGGCAGGGTGGCCTTGCGCAGGGAAGCCAGTTCACCGGCGAGTAACTCCCGCTTGATTTCCAACCCGACAAGAAAGAAGAA
>JAVEWL010000541.1:0-4190 GCA_034004565.1 FCB group bacterium
CTGCGCTGAAGCGCCTGGAGGCGATCGTGGAGGAGATGGAGTCCGGCGAGACCGAGTTGGACGCGATGATCGCGTCGTTCGAGGAAGGGCAGCGCCTGGTGGCGTTCTGCTCGTCCAAACTGAACGAAGTCGAGAAACGGATCGAAACGATCGTCAAGGACGGTGCGGGCGGTGTGACGGGTGCGCCGTTTGAACCGCCGTCCGAGGCGTCGGACAACTGAATCGGACAGGGTATGCGGAGGATGACACACGGAATCGGAATCGGTCTGTCGCTCTCTGCCTGGGTGGTGCTGGCAAATCCGCCGCTTGAGCGTCCCGACCGGTTGCTGCCGACCGGTCGGCGCCAGGTTGCGGAAGGGCGGGCTGACGGCCGTCCGGCCTGGCCGGCGCGTGTGCTGATCAACCATGCCGGCTATGAGCAATGGCTCGCGGGACAGGCTGCGGAGCCGCAGACGCAAAACCCGGGGTTCGGCGGGGCGTTCTTTGCCAAGGGGTCGGCGGTGGCGGTCGCGGGGTGTCCGGCCCTCGGCCAGGTGCCGCTCACGGTCCGGGTGCGCGTGAAAAGCGAGGCGTCCGGGTGGTTTAACATTCTCGTGGCGCATGAGCCCAAGGCCTCGCCGGGCCACTGGGAGCTTTACACGTACAGAGGGGACGGCACACTCGCTTTCCATATGCCGGGAAACCGGCCTTCGGAGATCCGCACTCCAACGCGCGTGACCGATGGGCAATGGCACGATGTGGCGGCGGTGTTGACCCGCGACCGCGTGCGGTTGTATGTGGACGGCCGGCAGGTCGGCGAAGGGGCGGTCACCCGCCCCGTTCTGCCGTGCAAAGTTCCGACGCGGCTGGGCATCGGGTGTCTGGTCGAGGGGGGCTTGGCCTGTGACGGGTGGCTCGACGAACTCTGCATCCGGACGTCCGGGGAAGCCATCACGGCGCCGCTTACCCGCCCGCAGAAACCGGACGCGCAAACGATTTTTTTGTGCGCGTTCGACGCCGATCCCGCACTTCCCGAAGGTGCCTGTGCGGTGACCGGGCACATGGCCGGAACACTGACACTCGGCCGTCGTCCGGAACAATTCGTGGACCAACTGTTGCCGCGCGAGGGCGTCGAGCCGACGGTCAATCCCGGCGAGAAGCCACCCAAAGAGGTGCCGCGCGCGGCGTGTTCAGCCGAAGGCCTGTCTGCCGCGATCCACAGAGTGGGACTGACCTCCGTGCGGGCGGAGGACTTCCGCACGGGCGTGTTGGCGTTCTGGCGCGAGCAGGTCGCGGAACTACAGCTCCAGATCAGCGGAAAGATTCGGTTGCCGCGGGGCGCGGCGGGGCAGGTCTACGACCCCCAGGCGCTGATCGGACCGGAAGAGAAGACCCCGTATGCGGTCGTCGTGCGCCGCACGGGCGCGCTGCTGGATTTTCTGGAGAGGCGCGAAGGGGCAGGGACGGTTCCCCGGACCGTCCGCGGACGCCGCGGGGAGGCGTCTTTGCCGGAGCTTGACGGTCTGCGAAAAGATTGGATGCGACTGAAAGCCAATGCGTCGCCGCAGACCGACGACGTCTTCGCGGCGTGCGCGCTGCGGCGGGCCGCGATGTTCGCGAACCCCGAGCTGGATGCTTACGACAAACTCGCTTTTCTGGCGCGCGCGACGTATGCGGGCTGCCGCTTGACGAACCTGCGGAACACCGACCGCACGGGCGGACACTTCGCCACGCAGTGCTTCGGGTTCAACACGATTCGCGGCGGCGGGATCTTCGCGCTCGAAGGCTGGCGTGGGAGAACGCCCGCCGTGAAGAACCTCTTGGAGAAGCGCGTCGTGTGCAACGGGCGCCTGAAAGGGAAGACGCTGGACAGCGGCTCGTTCTATTCGCCGGAGGTGAGCTACGACGGCAAGACGCTCTATTTCGCGCACTGCGGCGCGGCCGGGCATCGCTGGATGTGGTCGGAGGAAACAACCTGGAAGCTGTTCAAACTGGAGCTTGAATCCGGCAGGGTGACGCAACTCACAACGGGGCCTTGGAATGATTTCGATCCGGTGGAGCTGCCGTCGGGGCGCATCGTGTTCATCTCGGAACGGCGCGGCGGGTTCATCCGCTGTTTCACCGAAGGGTCGCGCCACCGCGTACCGACTTTTGTGCTTCACAGCATGAAGGCGGACGGCTGCGACCTCTACCCCATCTCCTACTACGAGACCAGCGAGTGGCAGCCCAGCGTGGACAACCGCGGCATGCTGGTCTACACGCGCTGGGATTACACAGACCGGGAGGACTGCCTCGGCAGCCAGTTCTGGACGTGCTATCCGGACGGCCGCGACCCGCGCGCGCCGCATGGCAACTACCCGTTCCCGTGGCACACGTTCGAAGACAACACGCACGGCGACCACCGTTTCGGGCGTTGCCCGGACGCCCCGTCGGGATTGCCGATGACCGAGATGCACATCCGCGCGATGCCCGATTCGCACCGCTACGTCCTGACCGCCGCGCCGCATCACGGCGAGACCTTCGGCTCGCTCTGCGTGCTGGACCTGCGGTTGCCCGACGACTACCACATGAGCCAACTGCGGCGCGTCACCCCTTACGCGCCGTTCCCCGAGAGCGAGTGCCCCGGCCGCAGCCAGTACGCATACGGGACGGCGTGGCCGGTGAGCGAGGACGTGTTTCTCTGCAACCGCTGGGAGGATCTGGCGCTGCTCGACCGCTTCGGCAACGAGGAGCTGGTGTGCGAGCGCGAGCGGTTGCCGATCGGCTACGATCCCCGGCTGCGCCTGACGCACCCCCGACCGCTGCGGGCGCGGCCCAAGCCGCCGATCATCTCGCAGCAGACCGCGCAGGGCGTCGATTTCGTGAAGGCCGACAAGCGGGCGACCATCGGAATCGTGAATGTGCGGGTGACGGACCAGCCGTTTCCGGCGGGACGCGATCCCGCGCGGTTGCGGGTTTTGCAGGTGATGCCCAAGTCCGATCCTTGGATGGACAAACCGGCCATTGGATACGGCAAGGAAAACACGCCCCGCATCGCGCTGGGCACCGCTCCGCTTGAGCCGGACGGAAGCGCCTATTTCGAGGCCCCCGCCGGCAAGCAGCTTATCTTTCAAGTGCTGGACGGGAATCACATGGCGATCCAGACCATGCGTTCGACCGCGTTCGTTCACCCGGGCGAGCGGTTGACCTGTCTGGGATGCCATGAACCGAAGAGCGCGAGTTACGCGCCGAAGACGGTTCAGCCGCTCGCCTTCCGCCGGCCGCCGTCAAAGCTGGAGCCCGAGTGCGGGCCGGTCGAGCCGGTCAGTTTCCATCGCCACATCAAGCCTGTCCTGCGCAACCGGTGCGTCGCGTGCCACCGTAAGGAGGGGAAAGGACCGCAGAAAATGGGGTTCGGGGATTTGCGCGCGTACGCCTTCCATTTCAGCGGAGGGTTCGGCGGCGCAACCAAGCAGAAGGACCATGGCGGATCGCGCTCGATCCCCGGCAGGTGCGGCGCGGCGGCCTCCCGGATCGGCAGGGCGCTACTGACGACAGAGCACCGGGCCGCGGTCCCGGAACCGGAACGCCACCACATCTTCCTGTGGCTCGACGCCAACGCGCCCCGCTACGGCGCGTACCACGACACGGAGCGGCAAGAGCGCGGCGAACTTGTGTGGCCGCTGCTCGATGTCGATCCCGCGTATCCGCTCGCGAATGCCGAGTAACCCTCTGTTTCGTCCCCAAGGCGGAATCCGCCCTTCGCGGCGTCGCAACCGGCATTTTCCTCGGATTGACGGTTCCACTCCTTCCTGTATACTTAATGATTTATGCAAAGTTCCGTGCGGCAAGGGTCAACCCCGCCCCATACGGGCGGAATCAGGAAAGGATAAGAACATGCGGAAAAGAAATTCGGCGGTTGCGGTGGTTTACGGGTTGTGCGTTCTGACGCTGCAGGCGGCGACGGCCTGGAAAGACGCGGTTGACGGCGACTGGAACACGGCGGCGAACTGGACGGAGGGCGTGCCGGCCGGCGCGAATCCGGCGTTCCTGACAAACGCCGCCGCGTCCCACACCGTGACGGTCGCATCCGAACCGGCTGACGCCGCAACGAACCTCACGATCCGGACCGCGCCCGGCCTCACGACCACGCTCGGCATCGCCGCGCCGATCGCGTTCACGAACGCGTGGCTCACCCTTTCCACCGGCGCGGTGGTCCGCATCGCGGAAGG
>JAVEWL010000542.1:0-4187 GCA_034004565.1 FCB group bacterium
CGGATTGCACTCGATGACAATCTCCATCCGCCGCGGCTTACAGGCCTTCACCAGGTCTTCCCTCATCCGGTTCACGAGATGCTCGTACCAGATGCCCACGACGCGATACGACAGCAGGTAATACTTCAGCGCGCGCAACTCGAGGCAGAGCTTGTCCGGCACGTAGCGGATGGTGACAACCGCAAAATCCGGCAGGCCCGAGAACGGACACACCGACGTGAACTCGTCCGTGGCCGTGGTGATTTCCATGTTGCGGCCGACCTCGGTGCCCGCGTATTCATACGGGAAACACTCCAGCAATTCCGGCTCGATCGCTTCCGGCCCGTTGAACGCCAGCGTCTTGTCCTGCGCGCGGAACTGTTCTTTAGCGGTCTTCTTATTCGCCACGATACACACACCTCGCCGTACACGTTTCCTGCACAATGACTACACGCAGCCCGCTCACCTCGCGCGCAAGCCGTTCCCAGATCCACCCGCACATGACTTCCGAAGTCGCGTTCTCGAGACCCGGAATCTCGTTGAGATTACGCCGGTCAAGCGCTTCGTAGAGCGCGCCCAGCGGTCCTTCCAATCCTTGCATCGACTGGGCGCCAACCTCGACGCGGAAGCTGTGGCCGTGTAAGCGGCTGCACTTGTGCGTATCCGGCAAACACGGCAGCCGGTGTGCCGCTTCGAATCCAAAGCCCACGCGCGCCGGAAGACCGTGCAACGTGTCCGCTCCCATGACCCTCGGGTTGAAATCGCCCTCGCCCTCGATGCACACCCGCACGTCGCTGAGCCCCGGAAGGCGCGGCTTCAAGCGCTCGCGCACCCACGCGCCAACGCCGTCCTCCGACACATCCGTTAACCCCTCGACCTCGTTCAACAAGCGGTGGTCCAGCATGTCGTACAGTTCGGTAAAGGCCTGCTTAATCTCGCCAAAATCGATCAGCCAACCGCTGGCCGGATCCATCGGCCCCATTACCACGACCGAAGTCCGGTAACTATGCCCATGCAGACGCCCCTCCGGTCCCTCAACCCCCGGACAAAAGTGCGCCGCCTCGAATCGAAAATCTTTAATCAACTCAACGTTCACAGCGATCGCTTCCATATCCCAACGCCCGAGACGCACCCCGCATCCAATGCCACTGCTTTCCCCTCTCCCCCATCGGGGGAGAGGGCAGGGTGAGGGGGCGTTCTTCATTCATAATTCAGCATTCACCATTCAGAATTCTCAAACGCCCTTCTTCTCGGGCGCCCAAATGTACTTGTGCATCTGCAACTGAAACCGCACCTCCAGCCCATCGGCAAGGATCCACTCGACGATGTCCCGCGGCGACGCCTGCCCGAAAGCGGAAGAGAATAGCACGGCGCCGCAGCGCCGGACCAGATCGTGCTCCCGGACCCGGTCGCGCGCCCACTCGTAGTCGGCCCGATCCGCCAGCACGAACTTCACCTCGTCCCGCTTCGACAGCGCCTCGATGTTGGGCCAGTGGTTGCGTTCCGCCTCGCCGCTGCCGGGGCATTTCAGATCCATAATCTTCACTACATCCGCCGGAAGTATCGAAATCGGCAGCGCCCCGCTCGTCTCACAAAGAACCCTATATCCCCGTTCGAGCAAACACGTCGCCAGCGTCGGGCACGCCTTCTGCAGCAGCGGCTCCCCACCCGTAATCTCCACCAGCGGAACGCCCAGTGCCGCCACCTTCTCCAGCACGTCCCCGACGACCGTCCGCTCGCCGTCGTGAAACGCGTATGCCGTGTCGCACCACGTGCACCGCAAGTTGCAGCCGGTGAACCGCACAAACGTGCACGGCAGCCCCGCCCAGGTCGATTCACCCTGGATGCTGCGGTAAATCTCCGTCAACGTCAGCGTCTCCGCCAACCGCGGGTCTGTGTGCTTCACTTCCGACAACGGCCTTCCAACTCCTTTTGGGTTAACACGATATTATAGCCGACCGCCCCAGAAATCGGCAGAGCCAATGGGCCTTATGGGCTTTCCATCCTGCCCATAAGACCCATAAGACCCATCAAAATCTTAGCGGCCTTCCTCCGGCACCCGCGCAAACCGCAGGTTCCCTTCCGGATCCGCCACCAGCACCCTCAAGAACCAGTCCCCGCGGTTGTTGATCAACTTCACGATCAGCGTATTCCACCCCTCGCGCAACGCAAGCGGCGCATATACGAACCCGCCCGGCCCGCCGAAGGTCTGCCCCACTTCGAGCAGCTCGCCGTTCAACACCACCTGCGCATAGTTGTCCGCATACACCAATCCATGCGTCAGTTGCGCGCGCGGCGAATACACCCCGCACAGCGCATACCCCAGTGCGAGGTCCTTCGTTCCCATCAACGCGTTGAAATTGAGCAAACCCCGCTCCAGCCCGTCCGCCGGATACCATTTCAGGTTGTCGCCGTACACGCGGTCCGCGACGTACCCATCCTCCGGGCCAAAGCGCTCGAACAGGCACGTATTCGCCCGCAGGTCTTTAGTGTCCAGCTCGCCCAACGGAAACGGCCCCGCCAGTTGCCATTCCCGCGCGTCCTTCATGCACGACGCCGGATACACCGGTACCACGTTCTCCTGCACCATCGGCATCGCGTTATTGGGAATCCACTGCCCGCGATACTTCACGCGCCACGTCACCGCCGGGACCGCCGGCAGCTTTTCGCGCGGCACGCGGAACACCAACGGCAACTCCGCCGTTGCCCCCGGCTCCAGGCGCCGCGGCGTCAACGCGGACTCCAAATGCCACCCGTTTGCTTCCGCCTCTTCGACATGCACCTCCATCTCGATCGGCTCGGAAAGCACGTTGCTCAGCCGCGCCCGCGCGCGCACGGTCACCACAGCGGTGTTCATGCCCTCGGGCAGTTCGGCGTCGAGTTGCACGAGCTTCCCCTCGATGGCCTTCCGGAAGCTCGCGGGCGCAATATCCACGGGCCACACGCCGCCCTCCGGCTCCACCACGGCATACGTCACCTCGTCGCCGTCCACGGTCACATAGCCCACGCTGTGGAAGCCGCCGTATTCCTTCACCACGCTCTCTTCGCCAAGCCCGCCGCCCGTGGCGCTCTGGACCACGAGCAAATCGTCGTCGCGCCGCTCCGTCATCAGGTAATGCTCGTGCCCCGCGACGGCCGTGTACCTGCGTCCCGCCAGCGCCTTCTCCAGCCGCGCCCAATCCGCCGCGAATCGTGGATCGTCCCACATCGGCTTGTGAAAAAACACGAAGGTGTGGACGCTGTCCTGGTGTGCCGCGAGGTCCTCCTCGGCAAACGTCATCATCTTCCGCCAGATGGGCCCGCGCCCGTCGAAGCGCTCCTCCTCCGTGTTCAGCACAAGGAAATGGCACTTCTTATAGTCGAACGAATAATAGGTGGGCCCCCAATCCTCTTTCCAGAACCCGTAGCACTCCGTGTTCGCGATGTCGTGGTTCCCCGGCGCCAGCAACAGCGGCATCTCCAGCCGCCGCGCATGCTCCAGGTACTCCTTCCACTCCGCATCCCAGAGAGCGCGTTCCTGCATATGCCCCGGAATCTGATCGCCCACCGTGATCGCAAAATCCGGCTTCAACAAATTGACGGCGTCCACGGCCCGATCAAAAATCGGCCACTTGCCCTCGCCCCCGCTCGTCTTATCGCCCACGATCACGAACGAAAAACGCTCTCCCTCGCGCGGCGCCGCATCCCCGACCACGGGCAGCCCGGAAAAATCCACGCTCCAGGCCAGCGCGCAAACCAGCACGCCGAGCGCGGCACAAGAACAGCACTTCAAACGCATTGATACCCTGTTCATCGATTAGGAATTCCCTCGATTCCATGGCGCTTCAGACCATATTCATCGCTTCAGGCACGACCAAAAGCGAGACCCCCAATATTACTCGCCCCGCGCGCAATCCACCACACCGCGTACCGCTTGTAGGGCAGCGTTGCAAGGAGCGCGGAAAGGACGGTGTTACCGCGGGGGTGCAGTGCCTGTCTCAGGGAGAAAGCTTAAGATTCTTGACAAGACCGCGCGTCGAGGATGAGGCGCACCTCAGCCAGAAGGTCTTCCTTGCGGTACGGCTTCTGGATCAGGCGCACACCTTCCCCGGCGACGAAGTTGGCGTGTACGGCGTCCGAACTGTAGCCGCTGCTGAACAGGAAGGGAATCACCGAATCCTCGGCATGAATCCGCTCCATCACCTCACGGCCGCTCAGACCCGGCATCA